>CAYUEJ010000279.1:0-2757 GCA_964442565.1 uncultured Candidatus Epulonipiscium sp. | reverse complement strand
TTATTGTTAATAGGTATAGAGCCTAAACATATATTTAAATCTTCCCCTTCTATAGCATCACCTAGTTTCTTCTCTAATTGATCTTTAGAAAGGTGTATTAGAAGGTCTGAAATCCCAACTACTGGGTCACTTTCCTTTTCTCCTATGTTGATGTTTATAACCTCTCCACATTTTTTCACAACAACGCCGTGAATAGCAAGTGGCTGAGCTATCCACTGGTACTTCTTGACTCCGCCATAGTAGTGAGTTTTAAACATAGCAAACCCACTATCTTCATATAATGGGTTTGGCTTTAAGTCCAGCCTAGGTGAGTCTACATGGGCTCCTAGTATATTAAAACCATCTGTCATAGGTCTTTGCCCCAGGCAAAACATTGCTAGTGCCTTATCATTATAATTAGCATATACCTTAGACCCAGGTTCTACCTCTTCCCCTGTTTTAATTAGCTTATCTAGGTTTTCATAGCCATTTTCTTCAGCTATTTTAACCATGTCCCTAACGCATTCTCTTTCTGTTTTACATCTAGATATAAACTGGCGGTATCTTTCTGCATATTCAAAAAGACTTTTTTTATCTTCTTCGGTATATGATTCCCATACATCCTTGTATTCTTTTTTTAGATTATCCATATTTACTAGCTCCTTTTTATAAGTAATGAAAAGTATAACTTCTTTTTACTTAATCAAAGCCCTTTCAATTAATAAAAGGGCTTGATTAAGTATTGTTTAGTTAATGAAAATACCTGTCCCAATAGGAAGGGTTTTGTAAAACCATACGCTGCTTTCTGGTGCTAATCTTATACATCCACTTGAAGCCTTATTGCCTAGTGAACCCCATCCACTAAGTAAGTATGACCCTGTTGGATCGTAAAGAACTGAGTGGTATAAGTAGCTTGTCCCAATGAATGCATATGCATTCTTGGCCCTATATCTGTTAGTTCCAAATGAAGGTACCTTTACATTAAGTGTATATCTTCCAACTGGTGTTAGGTGTGTATCTTTACCTGTGGAGCACTGGAAATTCTTTATTAGCTTCCAATTGTTTTTGGAGCCCTTAAATACGTATGTTCTTTGGCGGTAGACATCTGTCCATACAAAGTAGTCTGTTTTACTTGAGAAGTCCTTACCGTTGATATAAGCTTCTATTTGCTCTGTAGTCGCTAGCACCTTGCTAACTGGTGCCTTCTGAATTGCTACACTTGCCCATGGAACCTTGACCTCTTTACCATTCTTATCCCATAAGTAGTATGAAGTATTACTGTGAGCCCTCTTAACACTTACTGTCTCACCTTTTTTAAAGCCACCTGCTGCATATTTCATTATGCCTTTAACCCTTGTATCTGGGAAAAGATTCGTTATGTTTTGTGGTGTTGCTACTTTAGGTATTGTATAATATGTTGGATTTTTTAGCCATGCCTTATGTGAATCCCCATTTTGATTAGGAACCCCGTCTACCCTGCTTATAACATACCCTACATACAGGTATTCTGTATTATCATTGTATCTTTTATCTTGGTAAAAACCAAACTGGCCTGGTTGTAAGTTTGAAAAGTCATATGGCTCTTCTATATAATCTTTCCCATCAAACCATATATTTATTCCCTTTATGCCCTTTTCTCCTACTACTACTTTTTCTTCTTCTTCTATTTCTTCTTCTGTTTCTTCTTCGAAGTCTGCATCTACATCAACTTCCATATCCTCCTGGAAGTCTTCCATTTGCTCATCCACATCTAAATCCGCATCTAAATCTATATCTTCTATATTACCAATATTACTTATATCCTCTATATCAGCTTCTTTTTCAGCTTCTTTTTGGATTTCTTTAGGCGTATTAGAACTTTTAGATGTTAATAGTGATGGTATCCATTTCTCTGGTATAAGAGCCTTCCCATCAACATAAATCGCTGGTATCTCTTGATGATGTATGTATATAGCATCTCTTCCTAAGTAAGCCATGGCATCTTGTTTAAATGATTCAAATTTAGGATTTGGGCTTTTGGCTTGCTTTAAATCATAAATAGTTGTTTTACCTGTTTTGCTATCCCAAACTACATTACCACCCGCTTTTCTTAAATCAGAAAGTGCAATATATGATACATTCATACAATTGTAAGATGGTATGTTTATATCTTCATATTGGAAGTTTTCCTTGTTCTGCTGTATCTTACCTACTGCTATTGTCCTACTTTTTATCTTGTCTACCTTTGCTTGCATGTTTTCTTTCTTAGCTGATGTTGCTTCGGTTTGTGTTACAGAAACACTTTGCACCACAATTAAGAATACAAAAACAAGTGATAATACCTTTTTAAATCTATCAATACTCTTTGTCATTCTTGCTGCTCCTCCTTGGTTATTGTTACTACTCTATTATTGTAGTTAGTATTGGTAAAATTTGCAAGTGTATTTTCAAATTTTACCAATATTAATTATGATAAACTCTAATCTGCAATCTTACGCAAAATAGCTGGTGTGATAATAGGTTTATCCACTTTAAATTTTACAATTTGTTGTGGGTGGGGTGCCGACTCTAACAAATTACCTTCCTGGTCCCACATCTTGCTTATATCAATTTTATAGGAGGGTTTATCTTGTGGCATTACTTCCATATAGTCCCCTACTGAGAACTTCCTTCTTTGTTCTACCGTAACAATAGATGTCTCCTCATCGTAATCTAAAATCATACCTGCAAAATCATAGTTACGAATGTAAGAATTATGTGTATATGTTTGGTCTGCTGATGTAGTTTTCCCCTTATAAA
>CAYUEJ010000278.1:0-2763 GCA_964442565.1 uncultured Candidatus Epulonipiscium sp. | reverse complement strand
CCCGGATTATCGTAGCCTGGGCTACGCCAGGCAGCTAGTAGATGCAGCTGTCCAGTACGCCAAAGAAAAGGATTACAAACTAAGCCCAACATGTTCCTATGCTGTCAAAGTTGTAGATAGATACTACTCCGATATGACAGTGTCTTAGGCACCCCACACCCCAGCCATGATAGTAGGCTCGCAACACAACTTCCTGCGTCGTCAAAAGTTGCTTAGCCTACTATCATAGCTGGGGTGTTATGCTACTAAGATGGTGGGATCGCCCTGCATAAGATGGACTAGCCCAAGTGTTGGTAGGTGGTGCCCCGGAGGGCATCCTTCGGCGGTATCCGCAGATGACCGAAGGGATACCATATATCAAATATTGGGGGCCCCTGAAAATATCTCTTGTACTTGCTATAATTTGTATGTTATAATTATAACGATTTTAAATATAAGGGGGAAACATTATGTATAAGAAAAAAGCATCAGTATTTATCACAGTAATATTGTTACTTAGTATGGTTTTGACAGGATGTAGTACGGACACCTTAGGATTTTTAGACCTTATGCAAGAAATACAAACTACTGCATCAACTAAGGCTACTAAGTCAGTAAGCAAGATCTCTATAAGTGACATTAAAATCCCAGACGAACTATTTGTCGACGGAGAAGCACAATTATTTAAAACCATAACTACAACCCTAGATGATAACTACATAACTATCACACAAAAATCAGACCCTACGAAGAACATTTCATCTACATCATTTGATTTAGTTGCAAAGAAAGGTGATAAAAAAGATAACCTTATAACACTTAACTATAAAGATAATGCTATTGCCATTTCTGTTGGAACAAAACTAGACGAATTTTACCCAGGTATGAGCCTAGCGGTAGCTCCTATTAACAATAAACTAATTCCTTTTTCTACTTTTGAGGAATTGTTAGGCGATACTCCAATTGCCCTTAATAGCATTTCTAACCCAAAAGCTTTAGAAGGTGTTGAGAAAAAATCTTTAGATTACCTTATGGATTTAAAAACAATGTACAAAGATTTAGATACTGACTTAATTACCAAAGACGGCAATGCTTTTGTCCTTAAGGCTGACATCAATGATTCCCTTGTGTTTCTAGACAAGTTCGTACTTGCAAGCATAAAAAACTTTGATAAACTTATGGATTCTACTATCAAGTTTATGGATTCCTTAACAGATGAGGAATTTAATACAATCTATGCTAATATGTTCCCTGAGGGTAAAAAAGCAGTAGTAGATATGCTAAAAGAAGCCAAAGCAGAGTTTGCAAGTGAAAGCATGGCAAAAGAAGCAGCTGATGAGTGGAGTGCAACATACCCAGAGACATCAGTGCTTGTGAAAGAAATGCTGGAAGGAACTTCCTTAAACCTTCGCACATGGAAAGAAAATGATAAATATTACACAAACACACAAACTAAAATTCAAATTAAAGATTCATTTGACTCAGGATTAGTGTTTGGCACCAATGTTTCAGTAGAATCACAAACAGAAACCATCACTGAAGATTTCGATATCACAATGCCTACAGAAGTAATTAATAAAGAAATCCTAGAAAATTTCCTTGGCTATATGTAAATAAATAAAAGAATAGACTAGCCCGGTAGCCGCAGATGACCCTAGGGATATTATCTGCAAACTACCGGGCGACCTATTACAGCAATACGATATTATGCTCAGCACATGTTTCAATCATTTTATCTGGCCACACGCAAGATTGAACCTCTCCAATATGTGCTTTTTGTAGGAAGTACATACATATACGCGATTGCCCTATTCCCCCACCTATTGTGTAGGGAAGCTTCCCTTCTAATAACATTCTGTGGAATGTATATTCCTTACGCTCCTCACATCCTGCAATAGCTAGTTGTTTTTCTAATGTTTCTTCATCTACTCTAATACCCATAGATGATAACTCTAGTGCTTTTTCATGCATTGGGTTCCAGAATATAATGTCACCGTTTAATGACCAGTCATCATAGTCTGGTGCTCTATTACTGTGAACCACACCTGACTCTAGTTTTGCACCTATTTGCATTATAAATACTGCCTTTTTTTCTTTGGCTATCTCGTGTTCCCTCTCATCTGGTGTTAGATCTGGGTACATGTTTTCTAGTTGCTGGGCTGTAATAATTGTTATTTCTTTTGGTAATAATTTATCTAATACTGGATACAGTCCATTTACGTAGTTTTGTGTTTCTAGGAAAACCTTATATATTCTTTTTACAATATGAATAAGCGTCCATTCATTTCTCATTTCCTTTGTAATTATTTTTTCCCAGTCCCATTGGTCTACGTAAAGTGAGTGGGTGTTATCTAACACTTCATCTCTTCTTATAGCATTCATATCTGTGTAGATACCTTCGTCAATATCCATCCCATATCTACCTAAAACCATGCGTTTCCACTTAGCTAGTGAATGTACAATCTCAACCATGGCATAATTATCATCTTTAATATCAAAAGTAACTGGTCTTTCTTCTCCACTTAAGTTATCATTCAATCCTGATTCAGGTTTTACAAATAATGGGGCTGACACACGCATAATGTTTAGCTCTCTTGCAAGTGCAGTTTCAAAGAAATCCTTTAACCTTTTAATCGCAACTTCTGTTTCCCTTAATGTTAATTTTGGTGCATATCCTTCTGGTAAAATAAGTTGTTCCATCTTTCTTTCCTCCTATTTACATAAAAAATTGGCAGATAAGTCCTTTTTGTGGCACGCAACTCCCGTTGAAAAGCCCCAAAAAGG
>CAYUEJ010000277.1:0-2764 GCA_964442565.1 uncultured Candidatus Epulonipiscium sp. | reverse complement strand
TACTAGTCGACACCTCAATACCTCTAAAAAAGTCAAAAACAAAATCTGGTAATAAACCTATAATCTCTCTAAGGCGTAGTGTTTCTTCTTTCTTAATGTTTTCATGATAACTAGACATACTCTCTCCTTATATTTTACATATGTATTTGTAATTATACATGTTACTATAGACTATATTTAATAAAGCATTGATAAAACCATAGCTAATCCTTATAATAGTGATATATATATTATACATAATTGTATAGAAATTTACAAAAGTAAAAGTAGGGGGAAAAGTTATGCTGGATAAAAATTTAGAAAGAGACTCCTTTGGCTCGAAGTTTGGGTTTGTATTAGCATGTATTGGTTCAGCGGTAGGTATGGGGAATATTTGGTTATTTCCATATAGGGTTGGGCAATTTGGGGGCGCTGCATTTTTAATACCCTATATTATTTTTGTTGCACTAATTGGTTATACAGGAGTTATAGGAGAAATGGCCTTTGGACGGGCTATGAAAACAGGACCCTTAGGCGCATTTGATAAGGCATTTAAAACAAGGGGCAAAGACTATGGCAATATTGTAGGTATGATACCAGTTATAGGTTCACTAGGTATAGCTATAGGGTACTCAGTGGTTGTGGGCTGGATACTCAGATTCCTTATAGGATCATTAACAGGCTCAATGCTATCATCTGAAGACTCAGGCATATACTTTGGCCAAATTGCGGGTAATTTTGCTAGTATTAAATGGCATATGTTAGGACTCGTTATACTACTAATCATATTATCACTTGGTGTATCTGAGGGTATAGAAAAAGTAAATAAGGTACTAATGCCTACTTTCTTTTTACTATTTCTTATTTTGGCTGTAAGAGTTGCTTTTATTGGTGGTGCTGCCGAGGGATATAGGTATATGTTCATACCTAGATGGGAGGCATTATTAGACCCCAAAACCTGGGTATACGCATTAGGGCAGGCATTTTTCTCCCTATCCTTAGCAGGCTCAGGTACAATAGTTTATGGTTCTTATCTTGGGGAATCTGAAGATATAGTAGATAGCGCAAAGTATGTTGTAATATTCGATTTTATCGCAGCTATGTTAGCAGCACTAGTTATAATACCGGCAGTATTTGCATATGGATTAGATCCTGCAGCAGGCCCACCACTTATGTTTATTACACTTCCAACCGTGTTTAAACAAATGCCGCTTGGAAGTTTATTTGCAATCATATTTTTTATAGCGGTGTTTTTTGCGTCTATAACTTCACTAATGAACCTAATGGAAACACCAATTGAAGCCTTGCAACAAAAATTTAAGTTATCAAGAATCAAGGCTGTAGCTATAGTTGTATCCCTATCAGCTTTAGTTGGAATCTTTATAGAAAATGGTGACATCGTATCTATGTGGATGGATGTAGTATCTATATACATAATACCCCTAGGAGCCATATTAGCAGCCATAGCCTTCTTCTGGATATGCGGTGAAAAAATGGCAAGGGATGCAGTTCAATTAGGTAGGACAAAGCCGTTAGGCGCATGGTTTGAACCAATGACAAAATATGTATTCGTAGGTTTATCTATAATAGTTTATATTATGGGAATCATATATGGAGGCATAGGTTAATAAGTTGATATGTTAAGTAGCAGGTAGGCAAATGTAAAACATGAGGAGGTATGCTATATGCGTTTAGCCGACTTAATGTGTTATGATGAGATTGTAATTCAATGTCATGATAACCCGGACCCAGATACCATAGGGGCAGGATATGGGCTCTATAGATTTTTTGAAAGCCATGGGAAAAAAGTTAGACTTATATATGGGGGAAAGTTTAAGATAACAAAGCCAAATGTAGTTATGCTCATCAATGAATTTGGCATACCCCTAGAGTATGTAGAGGAGATAAAGATAGAAGGGCTACTAATTACTGTTGATTGCCAGTACGGCGCTGGGAATGTTAAAAAGTTTAATGCTATGGATGTGGCAATTATTGACCATCACCAGGAAGAGATAAAGGATATTGAAAAAACTGACATAAGAAGTTTTCTAGCTAGTTCATCTACAATGGTTTGGGATTTATTAAGAAAAGAAGGTTTCAATATTAATGCCTATATTGATATTGCTACTTGCTTATATTACGGGCTTTTTATGGATAGTAATGGATTTTCAGAAATTGAGCATCCACTGGATAAAGATATGATGGATAGCCTAATTATAGATAATAGTGTACTCAAAAAATTAAAACATTCAGTACTTACACTACCTGAGCTTGAAATAGCTGGGATGGCACTTATTAGACATTCTTATAATGAAGTTAATAAATTCCTCTTAGTTAAAGCAAAGGAGTGCGACCCTAATATTCTAGGGTTTATAAGTGATCTTGCTATTCAAGTTGATAGTGTTTATGTATGCGTTGTCTATAATGAAACAAGTAGGGGAATAAAGTTTTCAGTTAGGAGCTGCGAAAAGGAAATCATGGCTAATGAGCTGGCTGTATTTTTGGCAAAGGATATGGGCTCTGGGGGTGGTCATACTGATAAAGCAGGTGGCTTTATTAGAAAAAGTAAATATAATAAAGAATTTGAGCACCTTAACGTAGATGAATACTTTTTAAGAAGATTAACTAAGTATTATAAGTCCTTTGATGTTATTTACAGTACCAAGGATCATATTAGCCAGGATGGCATGAAGCTTTATAAGAAAAAACCACTTATAGTAGGATTTGTTCCGTTAAAAAGTGTTGTATCCCATAATACACCAATTATTATAAGAACATTAAAGGG
>CAYUEJ010000276.1:0-2769 GCA_964442565.1 uncultured Candidatus Epulonipiscium sp. | reverse complement strand
TCCTTATCTAGTGTGTATCTAATAGGCAGTGATATCTGCTTTAAGTTGGTCTATGAGTTCTTTAACGGACTGAATTTTCACTGCTTTATATCCATGTGCCCCAGAAAATAGAAGTCCCTCATCTACATTACCATTAACTGCATTAAGTAGTGCCCCTGAGATACAATATGGTATTTCCTTAGGCTTACAGCTACGTAGGCATTTATAATAGCAGTGCTTATTCATTTCATCCCGTCTCATAAGAGGGTTAATAATAGCCCTTCCCGGCATTCCAACAGGACTCATTACAATTTGTATATCTTCTTTAGATGAGTTAATGTGTGCTAACTTGTAGTTAAGGTGAGCATCACACTCATTGGTTGTTATAAACCTAGTGCCCATTTGAACCCCACCAGCTCCGAGTTCAATTAGTCTAGCAATATCATTGCCATCATAAATACCACCAGCAGCAATAATAGGTATATGCTTATTATATTTATCAGCAAATGGTTTAACCACTTCAATAACATCAAGTAAAATAGCTTCAAGACTGGGTGCTTTGCCAGATTCAAGCTCCTCCTTAGAAAAACCTAAATGTCCACCAGCTAAAGGACCTTCAACAATAACTGCATCAGGCGCAACACCATCCTTCTTATCCCACATTCTGCAAATAAGAGATGCAGCTTTGCCAGAAGATACAATAGGGGCGATTTTAGTATTTGACCCCTTAACTAAACTAGGTAATTCAAGTGGTAGCCCCGCACCTGAGATAATAAGGTTAATACCACACTCAACAGCTTTTTTAACAAGAATATCGTAGTTTTTCATTGCAACCATAAAGTTAATACCTATGATACCTTGCCTAGTGTTTTCCTTAGCTAGTTTGATTTCAGACTCTAAAGCACGTAAATTGGCCTCTAGTGTATTCTTAATAAAGTCTGGCTCCCTAAATCCGATTTGAACACCAGAGATAATGCCTACCCCCCCCTCATTTGCAACAGCAGTAGCCAATCCACTAAGTGATATCCCAACCCCCATCCCGCCTTGAATAATTGGAAGTTTTGCAGTGAGATTTCCTATTTTAAGTTCTGGTAGTTTCATATTAATCCCCTTTATTTTAGATATATTATTATGCTTTGTATATCAAGTTATTTGATAGTCAAAGTATATATGTAAATACATTATGTGTCAAGGGTTAAAGTTTTACTTGAACTAGTAGGGAAAAATGGTATAATATAACTAATGTAAATAAATGGTTTAAACTAAAGAGGAGTGGGGGCAAGATGGAAGAAAAAACATATTCAATTAAAGAAGCTGCAGCAGAGTTAGAGTTAGAGAATCATACATTAAGATATTATGAGGATGAACTAGAACTAAATATTCCACGTAATTCATTAGGTCATAGATATTATCGGGAATATGATATGAAGATATTTAGGGATATTATTGAGTTAAAGGAGCAGGGATTGCAGCTTAAAGCTATTAAGAGTGCTGTACAGTGCTACTACAACCCTTTAGGGGGGGAAGGTCAAGAAGAAGGAAGTGCAGGGTATATACAGGCAGCTGTAGCCTTAGAAAAGCCCAAGTTTGATATTACAGATACTAGCAATACAAAGGTAGAACAATTCCGTTTAATGATGAAGCAAACTTTTGTGCAGGCAATATATGAAAATGAAGAGGAGCTAAAAGCAGAATTAAATTATCATATAAAATACAAAATAGAAGAAGATATGAAGGATGAAATAGAAAAGATAGAGAATTTATATGAAGAAAAAGATAAGGAAAGATATAAAAAGCTTGATGAAACCATGAGGGAGATGCAAAAAATAAGGAGTGAAATTATAGATATTACAGAGCAAAAAAAAGAGAAGAGAAGTTTCTTTGGAAACCTTTTTGGCAAGAAGGAAGAAGAAAAAAAAGTGCATGTATAAAACATGCACTTTTTGCTAAACGTGGATTGGTAGGTTATGGTTTATGAAAATATCTTTAGCCATAGTAACATCTTCAGGTTCAGGAGATGGTGTATCGGTTAACTTATAATCATATCCTAACTGTTCCCATTTGTATTCCCCCATCTTATGAAAAGGAAGAATATCAATACGTTCTACATTGTTTAAAGTTGTTAGGTATTTAGCTAAAGCCTCAATATCCTCCGGATCATCCGTAAGACCTGGTACAAGAACATACCTAATCCAAACAGGTATATTACGGTCTGATAAATGTTTTGCAAAAGCAAGCGTAGAATCTATCGGCACACCTGTTACATCCTTAAAAACGAGGGGGTTGTATGATTTAATATCAAGTAACACTAAATCAGTGTAATCTAATACTGGGTCAGCCCTATCAAGTTTAATGTATCCTGATGTATCAAGGCAAGTATGGATATTATTCTTCTTACACTCTTGAAAGAGTTCCCCTACAAAATCAGGTTGCAAGAGTGGCTCACCACCACTTACAGTAATACCACCACCTGAAAATGTCATAAAAGACTTATACTTTACAACATCTTTTATAATTGTATCAACGCTCATTTCTTGCCCATCCCCTATCTTCCAACTATCGGGATTATGGCAATATTGGCATCTTAAAGGGCACCCTTGTGTAAATAAAACATAACGAATTCCAGGCCCATCAACTGTACCACAAGTTTCGATTGAATGTACTTTTCCCATCATATCATACACCTCCTCTATTTATTATAATTATAGCATATATCTATATGGTTATTTTAGAATCCTTTGTGGAAAGTTCTATTAATAACGTCAAGTTGTTGTTCTCTTGTTAATCTAA
>CAYUEJ010000275.1:0-2776 GCA_964442565.1 uncultured Candidatus Epulonipiscium sp. | reverse complement strand
GGTAGTTTTTCCGTGCTTATTTTTAGGTAGGCATCTAGATATAATAATAGCTGTAACTGCAAGCCGTAATATACCTCCATTAAATCAAAGGCTTTTTTCCCGGACTTGTAATCTAGTATTTTAATAAATTCATTTTCTTCTTGTTCATATACATCTACCCTATCTATAGTACCTGTAAGCATAATTTTCCTACCCGCATCTACCTCAATAACAATTGGTGGGAATTGCCCTTCACCAAATTCTACCTCATATTCCTTAGGTTCAAATTCACTCTTCTTAATTTGATCTGTTAGAACAGTTACGGCCCTTGTTGTCATATTTTTTATTTGATTTATCTTGTACTTATTCTGGGCAGTGGGCCTTCCCATGCTTCCCCCATACTTAGCAGCTGCTTCTTCCACAACTTCCCCTACATAAGTTTTTATTTGCTCATTGTTAACATCACGCCAGCCTAGATTATCTTTTTCTAATCTAAGTGGATACTCCTCTAAAGCCTTATGAAATAATATCCCAAGATCCATAGCATTAAACTGAAATATTCTTCTCTCTTCTGCCTTAATACCATATTTTATAAAATAGCAAAAGGCACACTGCCTAAAGGTCTCTAGCTTAGATACGCTAGAGTATAAGGGATTGCTATACAATTCCTTTGCAGTTTCTTTGCCTAAATAATGCTGCTGGTTTGTATAAAAAAGGTAATCTATTGCCGTATCTATTTTACTTCGCCAATCCTCTTTCTCCATATACCAACTTGCAATATCCTTCCAGCCTTCTTCGCCTTTTCTCCCATCTAATTGCTCCCTCATCTTTCGGCCTACATATCCAAAGGTTGGTACGGGATGATAAATGTTACTTAAAAATGCATCTTCTCCATGTGGCTCCCTATCCGGGAACATCTTCTTTAGCCTATACATAACGATTGACGGCCTCATAGATTTACCAACTTCATCTGCAAGACTGCAGCTTATGATTAACCGTCCCCAGGGTTTGCTAATTGCTAAATATACGAGAAACTGGCTCTCAAAGGTTTGAGCCCTTGAACTAGCCACTATTTCTATATCTGTTTCTTCTATCTTCATCCTATCTACATCCGAGAAAATTTCTGGACCATCATCTAATTTAGGAATCAGGCCATCATTAGTTCCTATTACAAACAATGCCCTTACATTATGGATACGGGAGCGTTCTATATCTCCTATAATCACCTGATCTCTTGCCGGTGGAATCATCCCCATCTTTACCGTTCCAAAGGCTGACTCCACTATTTTTGCATAAAGGCTAGTTGCTACAATCTCATCACCTAAAATATCTACCATTCTCTCAAATATTTCTTTAACCCTATCCCAAATTTGCTCATGCTCCTTGGCTAGGGATAATTCCTGTCTCTCTTTAGCTTCTTCTTCCCAGCTATTAATCTGCCCTTCTACCTTTATTTCATCTAAAAATTCATAAATAGCTATACTAATTTCTCTTATATTCGGCCTATCTTGCTTCTTTTTGGTTTTAAGCTTATTTTGCAATACAATTAAATGTGATACAAACTTGTCCCTTATTTCATTAACTCGTTTTTGTCTTTCTAGAATATATGCTTTAGAATCCTCAGAGCTATGCTCTATATTTTCGTACTCCCAAGGAGCCTCCTGTAGCCACATCTTTTTACCCCTAATACCAAAGGCCAAAATATAATTCTCTAATATATCTATCTCTGCCTGTTCTATAGGGAATAAGCCTGTTTTTAAGACCCTAAAAATCGCCTTATAAGACCAGTTAGTGTTAACTACATCAAGTACCCCCTTAATTAGTTCTACAAGAGCATGGGTGCTTATGTTACGCTTCTCATCTATAAAACTGGGGATTTCATATTCTTCAAATAAGCCCTTAATTATTCCCTGATAAGGTGCTAAATCTCCTGCGACTACTGCAATATCCTTATATCTGTAACCCTCATCCCTAACAAGGGAAATAATCCTTTTAGCTAAGGCTTCTATTTCTTCATATTGATTACTAAATTCATCAATCCATATGTTATTTACCTTGTCTTTATATACTTTAGGTTGGTGCTTTAGATATTCTTTCTCAATATGACATAATTCTTGGCACTTATCACCTGACTCTTCCTGCCTATCTATTGTTACAGCTTCATTTACTTTTATTCCATTTTCTTTAGCATTAGAGTATAGCTTTTGATATGCCTTTTCTGATTCATAAAATGGGTTGTTTTCATTAAGTGGCCTTATAGGGTCTGGTGCTGATTCCAATGGCAATGTTATAGTTACCCTGGCGGCATGTTTAAGTAGTTCAGTAATTAGCTCATATTGCTGGGGGCTAAATCCATAAAATCCATCCATCCATATATTAGCTCCCTTTAGGTAGCTAGAATCTTTAACTTTATCTATTAATAAATCTATAGTCTGCTCATTTGTTAAAAATCTTTTTTCTATATAATCCATAAATCCTAAATATATTACTTTTATATCATGTAGCTTCCTTTGTAGGGCAGGAGAGCCATTAGATTTATCGTAAAGTTCATCTAGTATTTCAGGTGTAATAAGGTACTGCTCAAATTCTGTAATCAAGCGATTAAGGCATTCCATAAAACCCGTTTGTCTTCCTGATTTATTAAATAATAGTAGTTCTTTTTGACTCTCTTCTATAATCTTTCGTAAAATCATGAGCCTTCCAAGATCATCAACTATAGGCTCCTGTGGCCCGCCTAACTCGCCGAAAATTCTTAGTGCTAGATTCTTAAAACTTTGTACTTCTACCTTTAAGAGCC
>CAYUEJ010000274.1:0-2791 GCA_964442565.1 uncultured Candidatus Epulonipiscium sp. | reverse complement strand
ATCCAAGGAAGAGGAAATTCCGCTAAACAATACAGGAACAGGATTTGAAGGAAGTTACACAATACCTGATGCCCATGAATATCAGATAAAAGCTATTACCCAGCATTCAAGTTTTACAAGGGAAAGTGACACCTATGATATTATGGTTTCGTCCAAAAAGACTGCAAAAACACCAGCTAAAGAGGAGCAAGAGGGAAAACCTTTTCCTTGGAAGATAATTATAGGAGCGGTGATTGCCCTTGTAGCCAGCCTAGTGGCAATACTTGGACTAAGCTATTATAACAAGATAAACAAGGCTTTTGTAGGACAAATGGTTGTAGAAATACAAGATAATAATACCAGCAAGAAAACAAGCCCGGTTTATAAAAATCTTAATACCTTTAAAGGGAAAATGACATTACATCAACTTATGCAGTTAGACCCTATATTTAAAGAGACACAGGACATTTTATTTGTTCCTTCTAAGAATGATAGAATTCTAATAATTAATAAAGGGGATAATAATATAGAAAGGTCTGGAAGAATCATAGACGCGAGCAATAGCTATGAGTTAAAAGATGGCGATAGGATTACAGTATACCTTCACAATGTAGATGAAACAATCTACCTAGAATACCTGTTATAAAAGCTAAATATAAATAAGGAGGCGTTATATGAAAGCAGTAGTTAAAGAACATATACAGCAATTAGATGTTGGCCTAGGAGGCGGCATTGTTAGTGAAAAAATCAGAGTAGATACTATAGATAACCCTATGCTTGTTATTGGTCTTGGGGGTACAGGAATAGATGCCCTACTTAGACTAAAATATCAAATTAACCGTAGATTTAAGCTTCCAGAGGATCCTTTAACACGTAAAAAACAGGAGAAGCCAGCCAATATAGAGTTTATTGGATTTGAAACAAACGAGCAGGAAAGACGTAAGCACTACAAGGGAATTAGCCTTGACCCAATAAACGAATTTGTTTTGCTATCTAACTCCGAAGTAGGTGGCATCTTACAAAACAGAAGCATACTAGAGCCTTATATTACGGACTGGCTATCACCAGAACTTACTATATCTGATGGAATTAACGGAGCCTCAGGAAATAGGCAATCAGGTAGACTTTTACTATTTACAAAAATTACACAAGTTGTACAAAGCATAGAGAAAAAAATAAATACACTATCAAAAGGAACTAACAAAAAACTAGTGGTATTTATATTAACAGGTTTATCAGGGGGAACAGGAAGTGGTTGTTTCCTTGATATTGCATATATTGTACGCGGTATCATCGAAAAAGAATTTGGAAGCGGGGGAGTAGATAGGGTTAACCAATTGGGATATTTATTTACACCTGATGTTAACTTATCTAACAATAGTTTAAGCTCCCACACAAGAGACTATATTAAGAAAAACGGCTATGCAGCCCTTAAAGAGCTTGATTACTGGATGAATGTTGATGAAAGAGGGGAAAGATTTAAGCAGTCTTATGGAAACATATTAAATGTTGACTCGCCACTACCACCCTTTAACCTTTGCCATCTAATATCTGCAACTAATACAGAAGGTAAGCAACTAGAAAACGCATACGACTACTGTATGAATGTAACAGCAGAGAATATTACCAACTTTATGGCAAGTGAAGAAAAAAACTCGGGAGAAGAATTTGCAATTCATGATTATATTAGTAATATTAATACAAATATAGCCCAGATGACTACTTCTTTTTCAGCCAACCATAAATACAATATTATCGGATCATCCTCAGCAGTTTTACCCATTGAAGAAATGACTACATATTTAGCATATAGGTTATTTAAAAAAATGGAAAAAATGTTTGAAGCATCACCAACACAAGAAGATGTAGGTGAATTTGCAAGAAGGATTAAGGGTGATACAGATAGCGTTATAAGAAGATTTGAAGAGAGGGTTCCAGAACCCCTAGCAGGATATGAAAACAGTGAAAGATTAAGCTTTAATAACTTAATTAAGACCCAAGCTATTAATATAGATACAGAACTTAAAACAGGATACTTAACAAGGGCTAGTGAAGAATATATAAAGGTTAAAAAGCAGCTTCCGGGGGAAATCCTAGAGACATTTAGAGAGCAAGCTAACCGTTTATTTATGCACCCAGAACAGGGGCCTATATATACTTCAAGACTAATAAACACAAGCACAGGATTTTCATTACTAGCAACTATTTTAGCTTATATTGAAAGTTTAAAAGAAGCAAAACAAAGAATGCCAGAAGAAATTGAAGATGCAATTGAAAGAGCAAATGAAAAACTAACAGATGCTAGAAGTGCATTTATCTCAAAGGAAAAAAAGAAAAATGCATATATAGAAGCAAAGATAAGAGAGTACAATCTTCGTGCTGATTTAATTCGTATAGAGTATATGATAGAGTTTTATGAAGACTTATACAATGTATTAAATGAGGAAAACTCACGTATATATAACGTGTTTACTGAAATACTAAATGCTTTAAATCAAATTTTCGAGAAAAATGGAGATATTTTAGTTAATGGTGAAGAGGTAGGACACGACGGAGGCAAAACATACTACTGGAATATCGTAAGTATACCAGATATTGTTAAAGAAGTAGATAAGTTAATGAGTGGTCACAATAGCGATGCTTTAATTAGGGACTTTACCAATGAGCTATTAAAACACTCACACCTATGGTTAAAAGAGCAGGAGATGGACGTTGTTAGTTCAATATCAGACTTCCTTACAACTAAGTTTGGTGATTTAATTACAAAATCAATGGAGGAGTTTTTAGTTATTAAGTTTGGTGATGAAGAGGC
>CAYUEJ010000273.1:2061-2794 GCA_964442565.1 uncultured Candidatus Epulonipiscium sp. | reverse complement strand
CTGGCATGCTATCTGGGTCATGTTGTCCGTAAAATGAATCTTTTGATTGTGCAATCCCTTCTGTAAAGTTATATCCTCTATCCTCATATGCTTTAACTAGGGCATTGGTAACCAGCCTATCTGCTATAGCTGGATATTCCACAGATATATAATGAATTGTCGTTCCCTCATCCCTAATGGCGCCTGTAATAACAACACCTTCGAGTTCTTCATCATAACTTTTTGCACAAACCCTGCCACAGGTTCCAATACGAATAAAGACTTCAGCACCGCAATGAATCAGTTCCTCTATGGCAATGGCTGTCGAAGGACCTCCCATTCCCGTACTAGTCACACTTACCTTTTCCCCATTTAATGTTCCTGTCCAAGTTTTGTGTTCCCTATTATGGGCAACCAATTTTGGGTTATCAAGGTGTTTTGCTATAATATCAGTTCGGAATGGGTCTCCTGGAAGCAGTACATATTTCCCAACATCACCTTTTTTACAGCAAATGTGATACTGTTGCCCTTCATCATTTAAGACTTCTTTACTCTGAATTGACATTTCACTTCTCCTCCAATCAAACACTACTAGTTTTCAATTTTTCTATCACTAATATTAATTTGTAGTACCATAGTTGCAATCAAGGTAATTATAATCATTACAATAACATAATAGTAAGAGCTTGCAATTCCAAAAGTCCCTACTAAAGTTCCTGTAATCATAGGTGTTAAAATATCCGAAGCTCCAGCT
>CAYUEJ010000273.1:0-2051 GCA_964442565.1 uncultured Candidatus Epulonipiscium sp. | reverse complement strand
CTAGCTATACCAATCCGTTGGTATCCAATTCTTGTTGCAATTGCTACAATCACACTAAAAAGGACTCCTAGGAAAAAACCTGCAACAAATAAACCAATGAAGTATACTGCCATATTATTTATTAGCAGCACTGATAACATTGCTATAAGTGAAATGATGCTATTTATAATCAAAACTATTTGAGCTTTAACTTTTTTTAAAATAAAAATAAAGGAAAATGCCCCTATTACTGCACCAATATTATATACTGTAAGAATAAATACTGACCTTGCCGCAGATATTCCTAAACTCTCTGCGTAGCTAGATGTATATAGGCCTATAGCGTTAACAACTGCACAATATGCGCCACAAACAACTAAAATTGCACCATAAGCCAAAAGTTTATGTTTTACATATAACGGCTTCACAGTTTCTTCTTGGACAGTAGTTTGCTTCTCCATATTTATTTTTGTAAATGGAATTATAGCAAGCATAATAATTGGAACGAGTAATAATAGGTAGTAGGAATAATAAAAGGGTTGTCCTAGTGATAGCATAATACCTACTAAAAATGGTGTTACGAAACATCCCAAACCAAATAATGCCTGTCCTGCACTTAAGGCCCCTTCATAGTTTTCTTTATATGCAACACTCAAAAGAACGGGACATACAGTGTCCTGTGCTCCCATCCCTGCTCCTCCTAAAAATGCAAATATAAGACCTAAGTAATAATTTTGCCATGTTGAAATCCCTATAAAAAAGATTGCAACCAAGATAACTCCACCTGCTAAAACCTTCATTGGCCCTTTTTTCTCTACTAAATTCCCTGTTATATAAACTGTTGATACCCGCCCAAATGCATAAGCTGATCCTAATAAAACAACTTTATCTAATGATATACCGTACATTTTAACCAGGTGTGGCAGACTACTCCCTACTAAAAGGCATGCTGCACCAGTCAAAAAATACATTGCAAAAGCTAAAAATGCTATTCTTTTTTGTTGTATCGTCATATTTTTTTACCTGCTATTATTTCTTCTATAGCTTCGTCCATATTTATTATATTATTTTTTAGTCCTAGTGATTTACATATCCGGCTTACATAAGGCTGCTTTAGCATTGCATGTTCTAATGTTTCAAAATCCCAAAAAACTTCCTTGGGTGTGCCACTCCGAACAACCTTCTTTTGCGTCATTACAATAACACGGCTAAAATTTGCTGCAACAAACTCCATATCATGGGATATTGTAATTACAGTTTTCCCCCTGTTATGAAGATGTTTCAAAATTTCACTTAATCTTTGATTCCCTCTAACATCTTGCCCTGCTGTTGGCTCATCAAAAATTAAAATATCTGTTTCCATAGCTATAACCGCAGCTATCGTAACAAACTTCCTAATAGATAAGGGTAAGTTATATGGATTTTCATCCTTATGTATGTCCATCCCCGTCAATTCAAGTGCATATTCTACTCGCCTGTCCTCTTCGTCCTTACTTAGTTTTAATGTTTTCGGACCATACCTAACTTCACTTTCTACTGTAGAGTGGAATATTTGATCATCTGGATTTTGGAATACATATCCAACTATCCTTGAAATTTTTGCTGTTGAGTGGTCTTTCGTATTAATATCATCAATAATTATATCCCCTTTTGTTGGTCTAAATAGCCCATTCATCATCTTAACCGTTGTTGTTTTACCAGCACCATTTTGCCCTACAATAGCAACATTCTCTCCTTTTTTGATGTCTATATTAATATCATCTATTGCCAAATACCCATTTGGATAAGCAAAACTTACATTCTTCATCACTAAATCTTTCATAGTTTGATCCTCTCTTTACAGTACTTTTGAAATTACCTCAACTGCCTGGCTTTCTGTTATCGGAATATAGTCAATTGGTAAGCCCTTTTCTTTAAGTTTATTGCCAAGAATTGCTACTTGAGGAATTGCAATTCCTTGCTCTAACAAGGACATATCTGTAAGAATCTCATTTTTTTCTCCAGCTGCAATCAACTTCCCATCCTTTAACACCAAAATTTCATCCGCATATTCTGCTATTAGATCTATCTTA
>CAYUEJ010000272.1:1866-2799 GCA_964442565.1 uncultured Candidatus Epulonipiscium sp. | reverse complement strand
ATTTTCCCCCTTGCCTTAAGCTTTGCTAGTCCATAGATTCCGCCTAATATAACAGCAAGAGAAATTGTATATAGGGTGTACTTGCCCCCAATAAATAAACCTATCATTGCAAGTAACTTTAAGTCCCCCATCCCCATACCCTGCTCCTTGAATATAATAAGAGCCAGGATCATAAATCCTCCAATGATGGCTACCCCTGTTAGCATACCTAATACACCTCTAAGTATAATTTGGATATCCTTGTAATATATGGATGTCCCTAATAAATATAGGCCTGCCACTACTAGTCCAAAAATAATAATGACATTGGGTATACGCATTGTGCCATAGTCTATAACAGCTACTGTGAGTAAAATAGAAAATAGTATACTATAAATAATAAAAAAAATACTAAACCCGAAATAATGATATGCTAGTATATATAGTAGTGCGTTCATAAGCTCTACTAATGGATACTGATAGGAAACCTTGCTCTTGCAATACCTACATTTACCCCTAAGTAGTAGGTAGCTAAAGACCGGGACTAAATCACGGGGCTTTAGACTTGTATTGCAGCTGCCGCAGCTTGAACCTGGATAGGCAATGCTTTTATTAGCAGGAATCCTATATATGCATACATTTAAGAAGCTTCCTATGACTGTGCCAAATATGGCAATAATTATATATGCTATCATGTTGACCTTCTTTCAAAATAAGCAGATATCACGGGATATCTGCTTATTTGTGTTGGTTATGGTGATTATGGTGTTGTTGGTGGTGGTGTTGATGATGGTGGATTTACCCACTTCTTGTCTCTTTCACTTACCTTTTGGGCTATTTTATCAAGTTTACCAGTAGCTACCGTTAATGTTGCATTTTCTTTTTCTGGAGTAGCCGTAGCACCTGAACCACCAGCAGCAGCTACTGTATAGGTTGCCGTTACTCCATCATTAG
>CAYUEJ010000272.1:592-1856 GCA_964442565.1 uncultured Candidatus Epulonipiscium sp. | reverse complement strand
AAGTGTTTGTTCATCCCCATTTTTTGTATCCGTTTTTTTAAGGTATCCACCATCAACTAATTCCTTTACCGTCTTTTTAAAATCTGCAGCACTTATACTGGTAGTTGGTGGTGTTTTTGTTGCGTCTGTTGTTGGAAACTCCCCATCATGCTCTGCCATATATAACTCTATCTGCGTCTGTACATGCTTAATAGTATTTAAATCTGCATTAAATCTTGATTTCCTTGTCATCTGTGTAAATGATGGAACTAGTATTGCTGCTAAAATCCCCATAATAGCAACTACAATAATAAGCTCAATCATGGTAAAACCTTTGTCTGATTTGATTCCCTCTTTGTTTAAGTTTTTCATACTTAACACTCCTTCTCCCTTTTATTTTTTATCTGAAGACATTTTGTCATTCATTCATACTTACATAAGCTCCGTTGCCAGTGTAAATGTAGGCAGGATTACTGCCGCCATAATCCCCCCAACTACAACCGCTATAAAGACTATAAGTATAGGCTCAATCATAGTTACTAGCTGCTCTACTGCTACCTCTACCTCTGAGTTATAGTACTCGGAGGTTTTATAAAGCATCTCATCTAGTGCCCCTGTTTCTTCCCCTATCCTAAGCATACTAATCATCATTGGGGGATAGATTTGACTACCCACTAATGAGTTAGAAATCGTACTTCCTTCTCTTACATTGTTTAGGGTTCCATCCATTTCTTCTTTAGCTATTGTATTTTGTATTACTTGTCTAACAATCTCTAAGGACTGGAATACCGGTACCCCTGATGTAACAAGAAGGGCTAGTGTATCTGAAAATAAAGCTGTTATTGTTTTTTTATTTAGGCCTGCTACCAAGGGTAGCTTAAGGGCCATTTTATCAAAGAACCTTTTCCCCTGTTTTGTCTTGCGTAATAGACCTGTACCTACTACTATACCTATTCCACCACCTAGTAGGAGATACCACCTTGCCCTCATCCAGTCACTAACTGCTATAACTATTTTTGTAGGTAGGGGAAGCTCAACCCCTGTATCTGCAAATATTTCCACAAATCCTGGAACTACAAAAATCATTAATATAGGGATAACTATGGCTATTGTTATAATTACCATTATTGGGTAAGTAATAGCCTTTTTAACTGTCCTTTTAAGCTCCATTTGTTTTTCAAAGTGAACTGACATTTTTTCCATTACAGCGTCCATGTTTCCAGTTGCCTCCCCACTTCTAATCATATTTATTAAAAGTGGTGGAAACTCCCCATGCTTTGACATG
>CAYUEJ010000272.1:0-582 GCA_964442565.1 uncultured Candidatus Epulonipiscium sp. | reverse complement strand
GCTTCTGATAGATTACTCCCCTGCTGAACATCCTTATCTATTTCCCTAACTATCTTTTGCATAGTTGGATTTTCAGCTTGTTGCCCCAGTATATTTAATGCTCCCCCAATACTAATACCTGCCCCTAGCATAACTCCGAATTGCTTACAAAAAAACACAATGTCCCTTGTCTTTACCTTAGGCCTAAATAGTGCAAAGTCTGATAGGTCTGTTCTCATTGCTGTTTTTTTATTAACTGATAAGGGTACCATTTTATTATCTATTAGGTACTTGTTTACATGGTCCCTTGATTCAAAGCGTCCTTCAGATTTTACAACCTTATTTGTTCCAACCTGTCTTGCCTTGTATAAATATAACTCCACAGAACCTAGCCCCCTTCCTTCCCCTATACCGCATTAATTAATCTATGTATCTCCTCTGGTACAAAAGAGTGATTAATAACCTGCTCCATGGTTATAAGCCCCTGTTTGTATAGGTTAACTAAACTTGAATCCATTGTCTGCATCCCCTGGCTCCTGCCTGTTTGGATATGTGAACCTATCTGGAAGGTCTTTCCTTCTCTTATTAGGTTACTAATAGCCG
>CAYUEJ010000271.1:0-2808 GCA_964442565.1 uncultured Candidatus Epulonipiscium sp. | reverse complement strand
GGAGGGAAATAACAATGTCCAAAATTATCAAAGAAGGAATCACCTTTGACGATATACTACTAGTTCCAGCATACTCTAATGTATTACCACATCAGGTAGACCTATCCACACAACTTACTAAATCCATTAAACTAAATATTCCTATAATGAGTGCAGGTATGGACACAGTAACAGAAACCCGCATGGCAGTATCCATTGCTAGGCAAGGCGGAATCGGAATTATCCACAAAAATATGTCAATCGAAGAACAAGCAGAAGAAGTAGATAGGGTAAAACGTTCTGAAAACGGTGTTATTACAGACCCATTTTTCCTAAGTCCAGATCATTATGTATACGAGGCTAATGAACTAATGGCAAAATACCGCATATCCGGTGTACCTATTACAGAAGGAACAAAGCTAGTAGGAATCCTAACTAACAGGGATCTTCGTTTTGAAACTAACTTTGAGCGTAAAATTAGCGAAGTCATGACATCAAAGAACCTAATCACTGCTAAAGAAGGCACAACTCTTTCGGATGCTAAAGAAATTTTAGGTCAGCACCGCATTGAAAAACTTCCAATTGTAGATGATGAAGGAAATCTAAAAGGGCTTATTACTATAAAAGATATTGAAAAAGCAATTATGTATCCAAACTCAGCTAAAGATAGCCAAGGAAGACTACTTGTAGGGGCAGCAGTAGGTGTTACAGGAGATGTAATGGAAAGAGTTGAGGCACTTGTAAACGCCCAAGTAGACGTTGTTACAGTTGACACAGCTCACGGACACTCCCAAGGTGTTATAGATACAGTTAAGAAAATTAAAGAAGCATATCCAGAGCTTCAAGTAATTGCTGGTAACATAGCAACCAAAGAAGCAACAATAGCGCTTATAGAAGCAGGGGCAGATGCTGTTAAAGTTGGAATTGGACCAGGATCAATATGTACAACAAGAGTTGTTGCAGGAGTTGGCGTGCCACAAATTACAGCAATAGAAGACTGCGCTGAAGCTGCTAAGGCATATGGTGTGCCAGTTATAGCAGATGGTGGTATTAAATATTCGGGAGATATTGTTAAGGCAATAGGAGTAGGTGGCAGTGTTTGTATGATGGGATCCATGCTTGCAGGCTGCGAAGAAAGCCCAGGAGAAATGGAGCTATACCAAGGACGTAAGTATAAAGTATACAGGGGTATGGGATCTATTGCATCTATGGAAAAGGGAAGTAAGGACCGTTACTTCCAAGTTGATGCCCAAAAGCTTGTACCAGAGGGCATTGAGGAAGAATACCTTACAAAGGTGAACTTGCAGACACTATCTTCCAATTAATAGGTGGATTAAGGGCAGGTATGGGATATGCAGGAGCAGGCGATATCGAAACCCTTAGAAACGAAGCACAATTTGTTAAAATTACAGGTGCAGGCCTTAAAGAAAGCCATCCACATGATGTTCAAATCACGAAAGAAGCACCAAACTATAGTATTGAATACTAATATTAACAAATAGGAGGCCTACAATCCCATGCAATATGAATTAGTACTAATTATAAATCTAGGTGGATCAAACAACCAAATGCTTGCAAGGCAGGTAAGAGATAATCATGTATACTGCGAAGTTGCACCATATGGTGTTACACCAGCGGAGCTAACAAAGAGAAACCCAAAAGGAATTATCTTCTCAGTAGATAATATTGAAGAAGCTAAAAAAAGCAATACAGAACTAATTACGAAGGTAGAGTCATTAGGTATTCCAACAACCTTTACACAAGGTATTAAGACTGATAAAGATAACGAAGAGCTTTGCAGTTTCTTATACGATACTTGTAAATGCCAGCAAGGCTGGAAGATGGAGGACTTTGCAAAAAACTCTATAGAGCAGCTAAAAGAAAAACTAGGAGGCAAAAAGGTTTTATGTGCCTTATCAGGGGGAGTAGACTCCTCAGTAGCAGCAGTTTTAATCCATAAAGCAGTAGGTAAAGACCTAACATGTATCTTTGTTGACCATGGACTAATGCGTAAAAATGAAGGCGATGAAGTAGAAGAGATATTTGGCAAGGAATTTGATATGAACCTTATTAGAGTTAATGCAGAAGAGCAGTTCTTATCAAAACTTGCAGGTGTATCAGATCCTGAATCAAAGCGCAAAATTATAGGTGAAGAATTCATTCGTATATTTGAAGCAGAAGCAAAAAAGATTGGCACAGTAGACTTTTTAGTCCAAGGAACAATATATCCAGATATAATCGAGAGTGGTACAAAAGAAGAATTAGCAGTTAAGTCCCACCACAACGTGGGTGGTCTACCAGACCACGTAGACTTTAAAGAAATCATTGAGCCACTTAGCATGCTATTTAAAGATGAAGTTCGTGATGTGGGAAGGGCTCTTGGCATACCAGAGTTTCTTGTTGCACGTCAGCCATTCCCAGGACCAGGCCTAGGCATTAGAGTTATAGGCGACCTTACAAAAGAAAAACTAGACCTTCTTCGTGAAGTAGACTTTATCTACAGAGACGAAGTAGCAAAAGCAGGACTTGAGAAAGAAATATGGCAATACTTTGCAGTATTAACTGACCTTAAAACCGTAGGTGTTACAGATAATAAAAGGACATACAGCTACACTGTAGCCCTTAGGGGTGTAACATCAGTAGATGGTATGAGCGCTGACTGGGCAAGAATCCCCCATGACGTACTAGCCAAGATGTCCGAAAGAATTACAAGTGAAGTAACAGGTGTCAATAGAGTAGTCTACGATATAACGAGCAAGCCACCAGCAACCATAGAGTGGGAGTAAACAGTAACAAAAATGATACTGTTTATAAATGCCTATAAATACG
>CAYUEJ010000270.1:0-2809 GCA_964442565.1 uncultured Candidatus Epulonipiscium sp. | reverse complement strand
CATGGGTTATAGCCCTTATATAAAACCCTGTCCCTCCAACTATAATAGGTATTTTGCCTTTATTATATATTTCATCCATATAAGCTTTAACCTTTTTTTGAAATACTGCAACGGAGCACTCCTGGTCTGGTTCAAATTCGTCAATCATATAATGGGGAACACCTTCTTTTTCCTCACTCGTAACCTTAGCCGTGCCTATATCCATATGCTTGTAAACCTGCATAGAGTCACCAGAGATAATTTCCCCGCCTATTTTTTTAGCTAAGGCTACAGCTATAGATGTCTTTCCAGATGCGGTTGGGCCTGTAATAATAATCAAAGATTTTTTCATATTTATACCCTCTTAAACTTTTTTTCTATTTCATATTTAGTCATTGAAACAATTGTAGGTCTCCCATGGGGACATGTGTAAGGATTTTCAAGTTCCATTAAGTCCCCTATAATCTTCTTACATTCTATATCTGATAATTTATCATGAGCCTTAACCGCAGCCTTACATGCCATAGTAGCTATAGTATTAACTTTAGTTTCATAAATACTTGGTATTTCCTTATCCATTAATAAGTCCAGCATTTGTTTTAGTATGTTTTGGTTTGCTGGACCATCAAAAAGTATTGGTATTGTCCTTGTTGCAAAGGCATCCTCGCCAAAGGCCTCTATTTCAAATCCAAACTTATTTAATAGGTCTAGGTGCTTTTCTATTATTATTTTTTCCCTTGGTAATAGGTTAATAACTATGGGCTCTAGAAGAATTTGTTTTAAAGGCTCCTTAGTGTAAAACTCGTCCAATAACTTTTCGTACAATATCCGTTCATGTGCTGCGTGCTGGTCAATCATATAAATACTATCATCTATTTCTATTAACCAGTAGGTGTTAAAAAATTGCCCTATTATACTGTACTGTCTATACACCTTTCTAGTTTGCCTTATATCCTGCTTAACATCTGGTTTCTTTTCTACTTTATCTTCTTTAACAAATAAATTCTCTCTTTTGGGGGTATGGGTATAGGGACTACTAGCTTCAATTTCAGGCACCATGGTTCTAGCCGTTGGTTTATTATCTTCCTTCCTCTTGACTTCAAAGGGCTCGGGAATAGCTTGCTGGACATGGCTAGGCTTAACTTTAGGGGTTATGGGCCTAGTATTAAAGGGTACTTTGGGGATTAAATTTTCACTAGTTAATGATTTTCTTACACATTGATATATAAAGTTATAGATTTTTTCATTATCCTTAAATCTAACCTCCATTTTTGTAGGGTGGACATTAACATCAATGTTTTCAGGCTCGATTATAAGATGTAGTACAGCAACTGGGAATTTGCCTACGGTTAGTATGGTCTTATAGGCATCCTCAACCGCGCTTTGTATAATATCACTCTTAATATAGCGGCCGTTAATAAAAAAGTTCTCATAGGACCTATTGGATCTTGATATGCCTGGCTTACCAAGTGTACCAACTAGGGTAAGGCCATCTTCTTCATACTTTATTTCTATAAGATTCCTTGCAATATCCTTGCCATATACGTTCATTACGCAGTTTTTTAGATTATGATTACCTCTTGTGTTAAAAACAAGTTTGTTATTATTAATATACTTAAAAGAAATCTCAGGGTGCCCTAGGGCTAGTTTATATACAATATCTGAGATTTTTGCTGCCTCTGATGCAGGCGAGTTAAGAAACTTTTTACGGGCAGGTGTATTATAAAATATGTTACGCATAATAATAGTTGTACCTTCAGGGCAGCCTACTTCCTCGTCTGCAATAATCTCCCCAGCATGAAGTTCTATTCTAGCCCCAGTTATTTCTTCCCTTGTTTTTGTAATTAATTCTAGCTGGGAAATAGCTGCTATACTTGCTAGTGCCTCCCCCCTAAAACCTAATGATAGTACACTTTCTAAATCTAAGTCTGATTCTATCTTGCTTGTTGCATGTCTTAAAAATGCTATTTTTACATTCTCCGGAGAAATACCTATGCCATTATCTGTAATTCTTATCATAGAAATTCCGCCGTCTTTAATCTCAACTGTAATAGCGCTTGATTTTGCATCAATACTATTTTCGACTAACTCTTTAACAACTGACGCTGGTCGCTCAACTACTTCACCCGCTGCTATTTTATTAATTGTATGGTTATCTAAAAGTTTTATCTTGGTCATAAGTCACCTCCTTTTATATACCGCTTTTTTTAACCTCTTGCTGCAAATCATATACAGTCTGCATTGCATCCATTAAGGTCATATTAGCTATATCTAAATCTTTAATATGCTCTATAATAGACTCATACCGATTATCATTAAATAATGTTATTTGCTCGCTAACTTGCTTATCTTGTGGTTTTGGCGATTCTAGCAATGTTTTAGTGCTTTTTGTAATATCCGCATCATCTAATTCTGATAATATTTCCTTAGCCCTTCCTATAATAGGCATAGGTAGGCCGGCAAGCTGGGCAACTTGTATCCCGTAGCTATGATCTGCCCCACCTCTTTTTATTTTGCGCAGGAAAATAATATCATCCCCCTGCTCTTTAATAGCAATGCAGTAATTTTTAATTCCTGGTATTTTTTCTTCAAGCTCGGTAAGTTCATGGTAGTGGGTAGCAAATAAGGTTTTTGCACCTAAAATCTTGGGATCTGCAATATGCTCAATAACTGCCCATGCTATGCTAAGTCCATCAAAAGTGCTTGTACCACGCCCAATCTCGTCTAATATAAGTAGGCTTTTATTAGTTGCATGATGAAGGATATTCGATACCTCTGTCATTTCCACCATAAAGGTACTTTGCCCCGATGCTAAATCATCTGAAGCCCC
>CAYUEJ010000269.1:0-2836 GCA_964442565.1 uncultured Candidatus Epulonipiscium sp. | reverse complement strand
ATATAGCTTACAATTGCATCCTGGGAAACGCTAAGCCTACTCATATCCACATCATCATCTAGCTCAAGCGGTTCATCATCTACTGTAAGTACTGGATAGCCGTCTGATGTAACCAGAAAATATCCACCGTCTTCTGTAAGCGCCAGACGGAAACTTCCGTCTTTAGAATAAGCCACCTCATCATCCCTATGACCAATTACAAAAAAACCATTACCTTCTATTGCCAGATCTGTTGGGTTGTCTGTTTGCTGCATAATTCCTGTACTAAAACTACGGTTTACAGCCACTGGGCGTACCCCGTGACCTACTTGTAAATTACCTGGTCTTGCATTGCCACCATCTACCGGAACATTTGCCCTTTGCATTGTTTGGTAAAGAAGTGATTTAAATTCTGCACTTTCTTTCTTATATCCGTTTGTGTTAACGTTTGCTAAGTTATTTGAAATGGTGTCAACGTTTAGCTGTTGGGCTGTCATCCCGGACGCCGCAGTCCATAATGATCTCATCATATGAATTTCCTCCTAATATTTTTATACCTTGCCTACTTCGTTAGCCGCCTTACCCATAAGTGTATCATGCACCTGAATCATTTTTTGATTAGCTTCGTATGTTCTTGATACCGTAATCATATCTACCATTGCTGTTACAGGGTTTACATTAGAACTCTCTATGTATCCTTGCAATATTTTACCTCTAAAGGGTATAGGGTTACCATTACCTTGATATAAGTTATCCCCTACCTTGTCTAGGTTATTATTATCTTCAAAACTTACCATACGAATTGTATCTACATGCTCGCCATCTATTATAATAGCACCCATATTATCTATATACACTTCATGGGCTTGGGTTAAGAAATCATCACCTAATGTGACAACACCGCCACTTCCCATGACGCTATTGCCTTCTTTGGTTTTTAACTCGCCATTTTGGTCAATTACAAAAGAACCATCCCTTGTATATCTTTCTTCACCATTTGGTGTATTAATAACAAAAAAACCTTCACCTTCAATAGCAAGGTTAAATTTTTCCTCTGTTCTTACAAAAGAACCTTGAGTAAAATTTGTATAAATCTCATCTACCTGAGCACCTAATGTAACCCTACCTATAGGAGTCGGTGTTTTTACACTGTTTCTTGTATCATTAATTCTAGTCATTAGCATCTCTGGGAAAGACGATACTATGGCGTCATCTTTTTTATATCCTGTTGTGTTTACATTTGCTAGGTTATTTGAAATAACATCTAGTCTTTTCATCTGGGTAGTCATACCCAGTCCTGATGTGTAAAGCCCACGAATCAAATCATTTCCTCCTTATCATTCCAGCCATCTTTAGCTTTTGCCGAAGACATGTATTCTACATAACTTCCAGTACCAATTGCTACTGCTGAAATTGCCTCTTCTGAAATAACCACATCTATTCCAGTTCTTTCTTCTATCAGCCTATCTAGGCCGTTTAATTTAGAACCACCGCCAGTCATTACAATTCCCCTATCAGCTATATCTGATGCTAGTTCTGGTGGTGTTTTTTCTAGCACTGAATGTATTGCTTCAACAATATTTTCAACTGACTCTTGAAGTGCCTCTAACATTTCTTCTGATTTTACCTCTATGTTCCTTGGTAGTCCCGTAATTAAATTGCGTCCCCTGATTTCCATTTTTTCGGCTGGTGTCTTATAGTGAGCTGTACCAATATTAATCTTAAGGTCTTCAGCAGTACGTTCTCCTATTAGTAAGTTATGTTTTTTACGCATATATCTTATGATAGCATCATCAAAATCATTGCTTGCTATCTTAAGTGAGGAGTTAACTACAATCCCACCCAAAGAAATAACAGCGATATCTGTTGTACCCCCACCGATATCCACAACCATACTACCACAAGCTCTATCTATCTCAATCCCTGCCCCAATAGCTGCTGCAATAGGCTCCTCTATAATTACTACTTTTCGTGCTCCCGCTTGTTTTGTTGCGTCTTCTACAGCCTTTTTTTCAACTTCAGTGACACCACTCGGAACACAAATAGCAATACGTGGCTTCACTGACCTTTTACCTATTGACTTATGAATAAAATACTTTAACATCTTCTCCGTCATATCATAATCGGATATAACCCCCTGACTTAAGGGTCTTATAGCCTTAATATACCCCGGCGTTCTTCCAATCATCCTTCTAGCCTCTTCACCAACAGCCAATACTTCCCCTGTTTGTTCATTAACAGCAACAACAGATGGCTCATGAAGAACAATCCCCTGCCCCTTAATATATACAACTACCATTGCCGTCCCTAAATCTATCCCTATATCTTTTCCAAAACCAAACATATTAAAAGTCTCCTTTGTATAATTATCGGCATTCTCTATAACGTTCATAAGTATATTTGAAATTTTGCTATATTATTTTACGTAGTTACTACTATTATACTTCATATTCTTTTAAAACTCAAAATCTTTCGTTGAATTTTGCGAAAAATAGGGAAAAATAAAAGGTGGCTGATATATCAGCCACTGTATCATTGGTAAATAAAGTATACACAAATTTCTATTTTGAAACTTTAGAGTATTTTTCCTTTGTGGCTAAGCCACCACGAAGATGCCTTTCAGCTTTATTTAACTCTAAAACCTTCCTTGCCTTGGCTGCCAATTTGGGGTTTATTTTTTCCAATCTTTCCGTGACATCTTTATGAACGGTACTTTTACTAATCCCAAATTCTTTTGCTGTTTCCCTCACCGTTGCATTGGAATGGATTATAAAATTGGCAACCTCTATAGCCCTTTCTTCGATATATGCTTTCAAAAAGAAGCCCCCCTTAACACAACTCTTGATAGATGTATATG
>CAYUEJ010000268.1:0-2848 GCA_964442565.1 uncultured Candidatus Epulonipiscium sp. | reverse complement strand
GAATCACTAGGGATTGACTGTACCTTTAGTGGACGAAATGACTTATTACACAAGGGTAAAAAGATTTCAGGCCATGCCAATTACTGTGAAGACAGTAATTATATGTACCATGGAACTATGATGGTAGATGTAGATTTGGAGTCACTTTCAAAAAGCCTAAACCCTTCATTTTTGAAACTAGAATCCAAGGGTATTGATTCAGTTAGAAGCAGGGTGACTAATCTAAAACAGATGAATAACTCAATAACAATAGAAAGCTTAAAGGTAGCATTCGCAGATAGTTTTAAGGGGACCTACGGGGAAAACTGTATTATTAAGCCCCTTAATAAAGGAAATATGACTCCACTACTTTGGAATAAAATAAGCCAAAAAGACTGGATTTTGGGGGAGTCACCTAAGTTTCAAATTCAAATAGAAAAAAAACTAAGCAGTGGAAATATAATTATTTTAGCTAATGTGAAAGATGGATTAATTAAAGATATAAAAATACACACAGATAGCCTTATATACAAGGATATTACTGTCTTAGAAAGACAACTAATAGGAAGATTATATGAGGAGACAACTATCTTAAAAGAAATTGATGGTTTTTATGGAGGGCAAAGTGTTTAATTTAGATGATTGTATCGCATTTATAACGTGCCAAAGTGGAAGGGTATTTTCTGATGCCCTTGAGAAAAGATTAATACCTCATAATATAACAAGGTCCCAGTGGATTGCTATGTACTATATTTATGGGAATAAGAACATGACACAAAGGGAATTAGCGGATAAAATGGGTGTAAAGCAGCCTACTGTAGTAAGATTACTACAGACATTAGAGGCGAAAGGTTATTTAGATCGTCTGGGAACAGAGCAAGATAAGCGGGTTAAGCAATTAGGCCTAACAGAAGAAGGAACTAAAGTATATTTAAATATTATTCCAGTAGTGGAAGGGTTTAAGACCAATACTATATCTGGTATTAGTAAGGAAGACCTAGAAACCATTATAAGGGTACTTGATCAGATGATGAATAACGTATCCTAGTATAGTAATAAAAAAGGAGCATATGCTCCTTTTTTATTACTATACTAAAATGCAACTTTCATAAATAGTGCCACAACGCAAAGAATAATAGCAAATGGAACATATACATACCTTCCGATAAAGTACCATATATCTCCTTGTTTTTTATCCCTTCCTTTATTAATCTCAAAAAGCAGTTCATCCTTCTTCATAACCCAAAACCAAGAAACTGCACCTAAGGTTGCACCAATTGGGATAATATAAATAGATACAAGATCCATCCATGGCCCCCACTGGAATATAGCCTCCATATTAATCCCAAAGCCTAAACAAATCAGACATAGGAGTCCCAGAACAACCTTGCGGCTGAGCTTAGGGAACTTATGTAATAAAGACTCAGCAACGGCTTCAAACATGTTCTGAAGTGAACTAATACCTGCAAAAATCATAGCTATATATAAGATGATTGCAAAAACCTGCCCCATAAATACATCCTGAAGTATAGTAGGCAGTGTAACAAATAGCAGCCCAGGACCTGCACCAACATCTAGGCCATATGAAAAGCAAGCTGGAATAATAACAAGTGCTGCTATAATAGCTGCAATGGTATCAAATATTGCTGTGTGGCGGGAAATTGAAATCACATCTTCCTGATCATCTAAATACGCACCGTATACAATCATACCACTACCTGTAATTGATAGTGAGAAGAAGGCCTGGCCCATTGCCCAAATCCATACCATTGGGTCCTTCAGTGCTTCCCAGCGAGGAATGAAGGTAAATAAATACCCTTCAGATGCACCAGGTAACATTGAAACACGAATGGCTAAAATAATGAAGATCATAAAGAATAAAGGCATCATAATCTTATTGGTCTTTTCGATACTTTTTGCACCTAGAAATAGTGTAAGCAAGGTGATAACTACTACAATAATATGGTAAGGAATTACAGAGTACGGGGTAAGAGAGAATGACTCAAACCAAGTCTGGGCATTAACAGCCATTAACATACCAGTTAGTGAGTTAATAAGCGCCTTAAGGGTATAGGCTACAATAACAGCGTATCCGATAGCAATACACATTGAGCCAGCCAGTGGTAGCCAGCCAAGTACGCCACCGATTTTCCCAGCCTTTTCACCTCTTGTAATCCAAGCGTTTTCGTAAGAACCTAAAGTACCAGTCTTGGCACGTCTTCCAATTGCAAACTCGGCAGGTAACCCTACATAAGCAAATATAAATATAAAGAATAAATATATAAGTAAAAATGCGCCCCCACCATTGCTACCTAATTTATTAGGGAATCCCCATACATTTGCCATTCCTACAGCAGAGCCGACGGAAGCTAGTATAAATCCCCAGCGGCTTCCAAAGCCCTTGTTTTTTTGTTTTGTTTGATTATTCATTGTAATATCTCCTCAAGTGATGTTTTGCCCTCAATTATACCCTTATAGTAGGGGAAATTCAAGCTGTGAATCTAGTTTGAGTATTGCGAAGAATGAGGAATTAATGTAAGATTAGTTTAGAGTATTCAAGCAATTTAAGGGGGAGATATATATGCAAACAAAATGTTCGGCATGTGGTGCACCATTGGAAGAGGGTAAATGTGGCTATTGTGGATATGTAGAAAAGAATACCTATACATATACAACGGCTAAAGTTAATGAGATTCCATCACAGCCCATACAACCGCAGCCTATACAACCACAGGTAGTTCAGCAGCATAATCAAACAGTATTTAACAATCAACAAAATGCAAACTTAGGGGTGATACATGGAATAAGCAAAAAGGATAAGACAGCAGCTTTAGTTTTATGTATATTTTTCGGTATTTTTGGTGTACAT
>CAYUEJ010000267.1:0-2854 GCA_964442565.1 uncultured Candidatus Epulonipiscium sp. | reverse complement strand
CTTGGAATTGATGGTATTGACTGTGCGCCAAATAGTGGATTAAAGTTCAATAACTTTGTAGATAAGGCAAAAGAAATCGTGGCTAAAATAGAAAAAGAAGAATCGCCGGATATCATTATATGTCTTTCCCATTCTGGTACATCAGATAATCCCAAAGCTTCAGAAGATGAAATCTTAGCTAAACAAGTTCCGCAGATAGATATTATAGTTAGTGGACATACACATTCAACACTGGAAGAGCCTATAACTATAGGGAATACAAGCATATTTAGCAGTGGGGAATATGGACAGAATATAGGTAAGATTGACCTTGAGCAAAAGTCAGATGGAAGATGGAATATTAAAAATTATGATCATATAAGTGTTAATGAAGAGGTGGAAGAAAACCTAGAAATATCACAAAAGATTGAGGAGTATAGAGATTATGTAAATGATTTTTTGGCTAACTATGGCTATGACGATTACCTGCAAGAAATTGCATATAGCCCTTACAACTTTTCAAGTATTAGGGATATGGATAGGAATCATATAGATCAATCATTAGGAAATTTAATTTCTGATTCACTAGTATACGGGGTTAGGCAGGCAGAAGGGGAAAATTACATTCCAGTAGATGTATCAATTGTACCAGTTGGTATGGTCAGGGCGACTTTTAAAGAAGGGTCCATAAAAATATCAGATGCTTTTGAAGTGATGTCCCTAGGAATCGGTGCTGATGGAACTATAGGATACCCATTAGGAAGTGTGTATCTTACGGGGAAAGAACTTAAAACAGTTGCAGAAGTTGATGCATCTATAACACAAATTATGTCAGGTACACAATTATATTGTACGGGACTGCAATATACATTCAATCCAAATAGAACAATTCTTAATAGAGCTACAGATATAAGTCTTGTTGATGAAGATGGGCAAATTGTAAAAATAGATAACAATAAGTTGTATAGAGTTGTTTCTGATGTTTACTCTGCTCAGATGCTGGGGGCAGTTATGCAAAAATCTAAGGGAATACTTGCTATTGTACCTAAAGATGCTAGTGGGAACCCAGTAGAGGATTTCAACGATGTAATAATATATGATAGTGAAGGTGCCGAAGTTAAGGAATGGTATGCCTTAGCATCATACTTACAATCATTTGATGAAGTGGATGGCCTTCCTACAATACCGGCAGATTATGAAAAAGCCCAAAATAGAAAGTTACTAGATGATAGTAAAAATATTGTTGACCTGCTTAGAAGTCCTAATAAGATATTTATGACGATGATTGCTATAATTGTGCTTATTATAGCAGCAGTAGCAGCCTTATATACTATGATAAAAAAGAAAAGAGTTAAAAGAACAAGGAGAATACTTAGTTAATTTAAAATTGGTCAGCGCATCCTTCTTAAAGCCAGGATGCACTGACCAATTTTTCTTGCGAATTAAACAAGTGTTTGATATGATATAATAGTTAGGCAATTTTATTTTACAATTATTATTATATAATTTAGAAAGAACGAGGTGTTTAATTGAAACAATTATTACCTTATATGCGAAAGTATATAAATTATGCAATCTTGAGTCCTATATTCATGATTTTAGAAGTTCTAGCAGACATAGCAATTCCATATCTTATGTCAAGAATTGTAGATATAGGTATACAAAATCAGGATATTAACTATGTAGTAAAAGTGGGAATCATTATGATTATTACTACTTTAGTGGGAATGACCTTTGGAGTCTTAAGTGCCCATTGTGGGGCAAAGGCAGGATATGGATTTGGAGCAGAGATAAGATTAGAAACATTCAAAAGGGTGCAAGGATTTTCCTTTGCTAATCTTGATCAGTTTACTGTTTCATCACTTATAACAAGGCTGACTAATGACTGTAATACCTTAGGACAAGTAACGATGATGAGTCTAAGAATGGGAATAAGGGCGCCTTTTATGATGATATTTGCCCTTATTATGGCAATTACAATTAGCTCATCACTAGCTATGGTATTTGCTATATCATTGCCAGTAACAGTAATTTTAGTCGTGATTTTGCTTGTTAAAGCAAGGCCTCTATTTTTACAAATCCAAACAAGGGTTGATAAGGTAAATGCAACTATTAAAGAAAACCTAGCCGGTATGGGGGTTGTTAAATCTTTTAATAGGCAAGAATTTGAAGAAGCAAAATTTAAAGAAAGAAATGACTCTTTAAGGGACATTTCTCTAAAGGCAATATCAATAATGGTATTTGCAATGCCAATTTTAACCATTATTGTATATAGCACTATTATTGCAGTATTATGGTTTGGGGGACAACAAATTGTTGCCGGCGCTATGGGCAGAGGAGAGTTAATATCCTTTATCACATACATTACTCAGATTATGATGGCACTTGTAATGATGTCTATGTTCTTTATGCAGATGATGAGAGGTGTAGCATCTAAGGATAGAATTTTAGCAGTTTGGAATACCCATTCTGAAATTGAAGAAATAGAAAACCCAGTTAAAACTTTGAAAGATGGATCTATTAAATTTAATAATGTTAGTTTTTGTTACCCAGGAAGTTCAGAAAAGGCCCTAAGAAATATTACTCTAGGCATTGAACAAGGGGAATTAATAGGAATTGTAGGTTCTACAGGATCTTCTAAATCAACACTTGTTCAGCTAGTAGCTAGACTTTATGATGCTACAAAGGGTGAGGTAATTGTTGGGGGGGAAGATGTAAAAAAATATAGCGTAAAATCATTAAGGGACCAGGTAGCCTTTGTGCTTCAAAAAAACATGCTATTTTCAGGAACAATTCGTGAAAATATGAAATGGGGAAATAAAAATGCTACTGATGAAGAAATAGTAACGGCTCTTAAACATGCCCAGGCCTGGGA
>CAYUEJ010000266.1:0-2855 GCA_964442565.1 uncultured Candidatus Epulonipiscium sp. | reverse complement strand
AGGTTCGATGGGTCTAAACTACTTTTGGATCCTTATGGTAAGGCTGTTGCTAAAGTACCAGGTTACTTTAATTATAAATCAGTAGTTGTTAACGACCAGGATTATGACTGGGAAGGTGTTGTAAGTCCTAGGATACCTATGGCAGATACCATAATATACGAGATGCATGTAAGATTATTTACAATGTCAAACACATCAGGTGTAAAATTTAAAGGAACTTTTAAAGGAATTCTCGAGAAACTAGACCACCTAAAAAAGCTAGGAGTAACGACCCTTGAGCTTCTGCCAGTATATGATTTTAACGTGGATAGTAATACAAATCTTAATCCTATAAATGGTGAACAGATGCAAAAGAAGATGGTGACGAGGTTATCGAGTTTAAGGACTTTGTAAAGGCTGCCCATAAGGAAGGCTTTGAAGTCATACTAGACGTCGTTTATAATCATACGGGTGAAGGCAATGAGAAGGGGCCAACCATAAACTTTAAGGGGATAGATAATCAGATTTATTATATGCTTAGCCCTTACGATAGGAAGTATTATGCGAATTATTCTGGAACAGGTAACACATTAAATGCCAATCATCCAGTTGTAAAAAAACTAATTATAGATAGCTTAACCTACTGGGTAACCGAGATGCATGTAGACGGATTTAGGTTTGACCTGGCATCAATATTAGGCAGGGATAATAATGGGCAATGGATGGGTGAATACTCACTTTTAAGGGATATTGCTAAGGACCCTATTTTAGCTGCAACCAAGCTAATAGCAGAGAGCTGGGATGCTGGGGGTGGTTATCATCTAGGTGAGATGCCAGAAGGCTTTGCAGAGTGGAACGGTAAGTATAGGGATGCCATAAGAAGATTTTTAAAGGGAGATATAAATATTATATCAAATCTAGCAACAAGGATTACAGGTAGCCCAGATTTATTTAAAAAAGAAGGCAGAAAACCAACAGATAGTATTAACTTTGTAACAGCCCATGATGGTTTTACACTTTGGGATTTATTTTCATATAATAGCAAGCATAATATCGAAAATGGCGAAAATAATAGGGACGGCACCAATGATAATATAAGTAGCAATTACGGAGAAGAAGGGGAAACTAAGGATCCTAAAATAATTAAAATGAGGAAGAAACAAGTCAAGAATGCTGTGACCCTCCTAATGATTTCACAGGGCGTTCCTATGATTGTAATGGGTGATGAGTTTTGTAGAACCCAAAAAGGGAATAACAATCCCTACTGCCAAGATAATGATATTAGCTGGGTGGATTGGGAACGCAAAAAAGAATTTGAAGATATTTATGATTATTTCTGCAAGATTATTAAGTTTAGAAAATCCCATGTTTTATTTAAAAGAGATCATTTTTTATCCCAAGATTCTAAGGGTGAAATTACCTGGCATGGTGTGGAGACCGATTACCCTGACTGGGCCTATTACTCACGGACCATAGCTTTTATGCTGCATGGGCATACTAAAATAGTAAGGGAAGATGTAGATATATATGTTGCTATTAATGGATATGAAAAACCACTTGAGTTTAATTTGCCAGAACCAACTATGGGGAAGTGGCATAGAGTTGTAGACACAGGCAAAGATTGGCCAAATGACTTTTTAGATGATCCGGAAGAAGTTAAATATGGTAGATATAAGGTGGAGAGTTATAGTATAGTAATATGTGTAAGTCTCTAAGGATAAAATGACAGGAGGAATTAATTGTGGCAGTACAAGTTTTAACGGATAGCACAAGTTACATTCATAAAGATATACAAAAAGATCTAGGAATAAAAGTTGTTTCTTTAAATGTGATAAAAGGCAATAAAAGTATGAAAGAAGTCGATATTGACAATAAGAGTTTTTATAAAGATTTAAACAAACAAGAAATCCCATCTTCTTCCCAACCTTCAGTGGAAGATATGTATCAGGCTATGAAGGAGGTTGTAGGAGAAGGGGATGACCTTGTTTGTATTTTTTTATCATCCAAGATGAGCGGGACTTATGCAAGCGCTCATCTTGTGAAAAATATGATTATGGAAGAATATGCAGATGCAAAAATAGAAATCATAGATTCAGAGTCAAATAGTATGCAATTAGGTTTTGCAGCTATTGTAGCTGCAAGGCTTGCAAAAACAGGTGCCACTATAGAAGATGTTAAATTGGCAGCCAAGGAAAATGTTAAAAGGAGCAGATTTATATTTTTACCAGATAACCTAGAATATCTGAGGAAGGGTGGAAGAATTGGTGGTGCAGGTGCTCTAATTGGGAACCTTCTTAAAATTATCCCAGTTCTAACTGTAGAAGATGGACAAACTACTGTCCTTCAAAAAGCGAGAACCAAGGCAAGGGCTGTTAATGTAATGCTAGATAAATTAGTGGATGATGCTGAGGCTTACGGGCTAAAAGAAGTGTGTATCCATCACATAAATGCTCTTGATGAAGCTAAAGAATTAGCGGATATTATTACGAGCAAACTAAATATAGTAGCGACTATATCGGACATAGGAGCCATTATAGGCCTCCACGTAGGCCCTGGTGCTATTGGCATCGTTTACTATACTGAAAAAGATATGCGTTAAACATAAAAGAAGAAAGGGTGATAGGCTTATGCCTAAGGATAGCGTGGATGTAGCAAAGTATTCGGTTCAAATGGCTATTTCAACTAGGGAGCAGGAGAGCTTATTAATTAAAAAGCTAAGAAAAGAAGGTGTATTTGCAACGGCAGTTGATATTGGGGGAAACCTAATTTCTTCTGTTCCTAAAATTATTGAACGTGCCTTAGTTGCTTCTAAACGAAGCGGTATCATAGATGAGGGCCATATTACCGACGGGGCCGTAGCAGGTGCCACAAGGGAA
>CAYUEJ010000265.1:0-2858 GCA_964442565.1 uncultured Candidatus Epulonipiscium sp. | reverse complement strand
ATATTTATATAGACGGCTCATTTATAAAAAGCCTGCCTATAATTACAACTTCAGAGGCGAATAAGAGAACTGTTAGACGCTCATTTGAAAAGGTTATTTTAGAATGGATAAATTTACTACACAACTAGAAGAATAGGGGGGGTATCTTGAGATTGCAGAAATTTTTAGCTAAGGCTGGGATTGCTTCAAGGCGAAGGTCAGAGGAATTAATTTTAAATGGTGATATTAAGGTTAATAATATAATAATTACAGAGCTAGGAACTAAAGTAGATCCAGAGCGCGATACCGTTATGTACAAAGACAAAATAGTAAAACAAGAAGAAGATAAAGTTTACTATATGCTAAATAAACCTGTTGGTTATGTAACAACCGTAAAAGACGAAATGGGCAGGAAGACAGTATTAGATCTATTAGGTCCCATACCCGAGAGGGTTTACCCGGTAGGTAGGCTAGATTGTGATACATCTGGCCTGCTTTTGCTGACCAACGATGGTGATCTTACATACCTAATCACACATCCCAAACATGAAATCGAAAAAACTTATATTGCAACTGTAAGGGGAATACCAAGCGAAGTCCAATTAGAACGTTTTAGGCAGGGTCTTATAATAGATAATTGGAAGACAGCAAAAGCAAAAATAAGTATTATTAACAAAACAAGTAATAAGGCAACACTATCAATTACCATAAGGGAAGGACGCAATAGACAAGTTAGAAAAATGTGTGCTGCTATTGGCACCCCTGTTATTAATCTAACACGGATTTTAGTAGGCCCTATTGAGCTTGGTAGGCTAGGGGAAGGGCAATATCGAAAATTGACTGAAAAGGAACTAGCGTATTTGAAAAGCTTGTAATAATATACTATTTAGTTACTTATGCCATATTGCAAGTGTATACATTATGAAGTATACTATAGTAGGAGATATTTTGACTTTATGATATATTTTTCACAATTACATAAAGTTAATTTAATATTATTAAAGAATTGGAGGATTAATAGATGAGTATTTTGGACAAAAATGCACAGTTAGAAACTCGTCGCAAGGAAATCCAACTTGGTGGAGGAGAAGCTGCAATAAGTAAACTTACATCTGCTGGTAAGCTTACCCCACGTGAAAGGATTAACAGCCTATTAGATTCAAACAGTTTTGTTGAGGTGGGAGCCTTTATTACACACCGCAATACTGAGTTTAATATGGTGACACAAGAAACACCGGCTGATGGTGTTGTGACAGGTTATGGAACAATGGATGGTAGGTTAGTTTATGTCTACAGCCAAGATCCTACTGTTATGGGGGGATCCTTAGGTGAAATGCATGCTAGGAAAATTGCAAGGATTTATGACGATGCAATGAAGATGGGTGCACCTATTATTGGGATTCTTGACTCAGCGGGTATTCGTTTACAAGAAAGCATCGATGCGCTAGAAGGCTACGGTGTAATCTTCAAAAAGCAATCTTTAGCATCAGGAGTAATTCCACAAATAACAATTGTTACAGGTGACTGTGCTGGTGGTGCAGGAAGCATACCAGGTCTTAGTGACTTTACATTTATGGTTTCCAAAAATGCAAGGTTATTCTTAAATAGCCCTAATACTTTTGGCGAGGCAAACGCTACATTTGATAGCATTGCAAGTGCTAAAGTTCACACTGAGCAAACAGGTTTGGCACACTTTGCATATGAAACAGAAGAGCAGTGTTTTGACATGGTAAAGCTTTTCTTAACTTATTTACCATCGAATAATTTAGAAGATGCACCATTATATGCAACAACAGATGATCTTAATCGTTTAGACGAAGGATTAAACACAATTGTTCCAGAAAATGATGCGCTAAATATTGAGGCTGTTATTCAGTCTATTGCAGATAGTGGGCAGTTTTTTGAAATACAAAAAGATTTTGCACCTAATATAAAAGTTGGGTTTATTAGGCTTAATGGTGCAACGGTAGGACTTATAGCTAACGATGCTACTCATAAAGAAGGAAAACTTGATATTAATGCTATGAATAAAGCATCACGTTTTGTAGGATTTTGTGATGGATTTAATATTGCTGTATTAACACTTACAGATGTTGATGGTTTTGTATCAGGTGTTGAAGGTGAAACATCAGGAATATTAGGAGCTAGCGCAAAAATGATTAACTCATTTACACAAGCAACTATTCCTAAAGTTAATGTATTACTTAATAAGGCATACGGAAGTGCTTATGTTGCAATGAACAGTAAGCATATTGGTGCTGACTATGTATATGCATGGCCAACAGCTTCAGTGGGTATTATGCCAGCAGAAAGTGCAGTTCATATTATGTACGGCGATGATATCTTAAAATCTAAAGATCAGACAACCCTTATGGAAGATAAGGTTAATGAATTTGAACAAATGCAATCTAGTCCTTACGCAGTAGCTGCTAAGGGATATATCGATGATATTATAGAGCCAGCAACCACACGCAAACATGTAATTGCTGCCTTTGAAGTGTTATCTAGCAAAATCGAAGTAAGACCAGCAAAAAAACATCCAACATTATAAGGGTGAGGTGAAAAAATGAACTTAATACAAAATATTTCAGTAGTAGGTGCTCAGAGAGTTAGCGCTGTTGAAGGATTTTCAACTTTTCTAGTTGGGATGCTTGTTGTATTTTCAGCATTAATTCTGCTTATTATTATACTTGAGCTTTCAGGTAAATTCTTTGAAAGCTTAGATAAAAAATCTACTACGAATCAGACTAATGCTAGTGCTGAGGTAGAGGTAGTAGAGCCTATTATTGTAGAAGAAGCGGAAATGGATGAAATGGACGATTTGGAACTTATTGCCGTAATTACTGCATCTATTGCAGCCACTATGGGAACATCTCCAG
>CAYUEJ010000264.1:0-2860 GCA_964442565.1 uncultured Candidatus Epulonipiscium sp. | reverse complement strand
TACTTAATCCCCCCCTAATATGGTATTTCCATTTAATAGTAGTTCATTTAGGCGGGTTAATTCATGTTGAAGAACCTCTTTGCCTAAATCTGTTATGACATATTCTTTTTTTCTACTACCCTTCTCCTCGGGTAATGCAGTAATCCAATTTTTTTCTAGCATTGTATTGATAGCACCGTAAAGTGTGCCCGCTGCTAAGCGTACCCTGCCATGTGAAAGTGTTTCCACATTTTGCATAATTCCATAGCCATGCATAGGAGAAATAAGAGAAAGCAGGATATAGTAGACGGCTTCGGTTAATGCGTTCATAGTAGTTTCCATAAAGTCCTCCTTTAGAAATCGTCAACCGATATATCAACTGAGGTTATATCGGTTGACGATACAATCATAACAGTTAGTGCTATTACTGTCAACAGTTTTTTTAATAAGGTGGCAGATGGCAAGATTATATAAACTTACTTTATATATTTTAGCATAGTAAATGATATATAATACATATGGAAGGGAGTGAATAATATGGCTATGTGGAATCCATGGCGTGGTTGTAATAAATATAGTGAAGGGTGTAAATTCTGTTATATTCATAAAGGCGATACCAAAAGAAAAATAGATACAAATAATATTGTAAAAACAAATAATTTTAATGCGCCCATTGCAAAAAATAGAAATGGTGAATATAAAATAAAATCAGGTCAAACAGTATATGTATGTTTTTCAACAGATTTTCTTATTGAAGAAGCTGATGAATGGAGAGATGACTGTTGGAAAATGATAAAAAAGCGCTCTGATTTGAATTTTATTTTTCTTACAAAAAGAATTAAAAGATTGTTGCAATGCATTCCGGACGACTGGAAAGATGGGTATGATAATGTGACTGTTGGCTGCACCGTTGAAAATCAAGAAAGGGCAGATTGTAGGCTCTCTATATTTAAAACCCTTCCAATAAAGCATAGGAATGTGATTTGTCAGCCCCTTATTGAAGGGGTTAATATAGAAAAATATCTAGATAATGTTGAATTAGTTTTAGTTGGTGGTGAATCTGACCGAGATGCAAGACCACTGAATTACAATTGGGTTTTGTCTATTCGTGAGCAGTGTATATCTAAAGGGGTTCCTTTTGAATTTAGGCAATGTGGAACCCACTTCATTAAGGACGATAAAAAATACATACTTAGTGTTAAAGATTTATGTAGTCAAGCAAGAAAAGCAAATATTAACTGTTAATACCCATTTGAAAGTAGAATAATAAAACTTAATAAAATGTTAATAATTAGTTTAGAGTTATTCAAGGCCAATAATGTATCATGTAATTAAAGGACATAAATGCTTAAGCTTATGTTAGTTTATGATATAATAGGAGGCAAAGAAAATGAAATTTAGTAAAAAAACTGCTACAATAGGTGCTTTTGCTCTAGGGGCTGTAATCTTATCAACGTCAGCCTTTGCAGACATTATGCTTGGTTCAGGATATAATAGCTTGAAAGATTCCATTAAGACAACAGCGGGGAAGTTAACCAATGATGTTGATAACTTTACAGCTGAAGTGACCGTATCCTTGAAAGTAGATGATAAGGTATTTACAGAATCAACTTCAAGGGGGAAATTCGACGTTAAGAATCAAGCAAAAGAATCAATAGACAAGCATTTAGAAAAAGGTGAGATAAGAGAAAGTAGCTGGTATAGTGATGAGAAGCAAAATATATACCAGAATTCTAAAGATGGTTCTTATCATGTGACAGAAAAACAAAAAAACAATAATAAAAATAACACATTCATTGATAACCCATTTGAAGATGAGCAAGCAAAGGATGCAGAAAAGGTTCTTGATGCCTTTGTGGGAAGCTTACAGGATGTGATTCAAGTAGAGGAATCCACAGGAAAGAAAATGTATACGGGGAATTTATCAGAGGAACAAATCCCTTCTGTTGCTAATGCCCTTTCTTCCTTTATCTTTAAATATAGTGTACTTGATGAAAGAAATGCAAAAAGGTTAAATGTTCCATCCCCTAAATCAAACATATATCTTATAGGCGCATCAGGCAAGGCCGTTGAAAATGTGGATGGGATTTTAGAAAGTGGCATCTTTACTGCCAGTATATCCGCCCAGGATAGTCAAGGTAATGAACACATTTATACTTTAGATTTTTCGGTTGATATAAAAGATGTTAATAATACACTTGTTAAAGCTCCAAACTTAGATGGCGAAGAAGTCACATACAGCACAGAGGGCCATGAATTTGATAGTAAATATGTTGGGAAATACAAAAGTGACATTGTAAAGGTAGAAAAAAATTCCTTTGAAAAGCATGGAGAAAGATTTATAGAAATAACTTCTGTTGAAGATGGTAACATTAAAGGTAAATATTATGAAATTTACAATGAAGGATATCAAGCCCAAAACCCAGCAAGTTTTGATTTTTATTCAAAGAGTGATGAATCAATGTATGATACATTTATCCATTATACAAATAATCAAGGTGAAAAGAAAACAGGAGCTATTCATACATCAGGCTTAGATGCACAAAATATCAATGCATCTTTTAATATTACAATAGATAAAGAAAATGGCGGTTATTCCTATGACAATGATGATGGATTTGATAATAGATTTATTAGGGTATTTGAATAATAACTAATGAAGGTGCAAAAGTTTTTACTTTTGCACCTAAAGCTATGTAAGGAGGACAAATTTTGGACAAAGCAATTGTAATCGAAAATCTATCAAAAAAATACAAGAATAATCGTGGCATAGAAGATATTAACTTAGAAATTAACCGGGGGGAAATATTCGGTTTTTTGGGGCCTAACGGGTCAGGAAAAACCACTACAATGAAAATTATGGTTGGCCTTATGAAAGCTG
>CAYUEJ010000263.1:0-2864 GCA_964442565.1 uncultured Candidatus Epulonipiscium sp. | reverse complement strand
TGGGACGGCTATATAAATATTCTTACCATGAACAGCTTATGATTTACGCACAAAGGCCTGATGTGATGGCTTGTGCGGGATATGACCTATGGAATAGCTACACCTACCATTTTTCTTTATTTGATATTTGAGGGACAAAGGATTATAATTTTATGTAATAAAGATTAGTAAGCAGTCAATTAAACTGGTATACTAAAGCTATTAGTAGTAGGTGATAGGTATTCAAAGTGATGAGGAGATACATGCAAGAAAAAAGCCCTATAGTATAAACTATAGAGCCAAATTTATATAATTAGGAAAGTTTTACTTTCCTTACCGTCGATAGTGTGGCAGATAAGTCCTTTTTGGGGCTTTTCAACGTAAGTTGTGTGCTCCAAAAAGGACTTACCTGGCATTTTTTTATTAGTACCGATGGCCGGACTCGAACCGGCACGGTATTGCTACCAGTAGATTTTGAGTCTACCATGTCTGCCATTCCATCACATCGGCTTATTTAACACTTAGTTATTTTAACATAGTATTTTTTGAAGTTCAATAGAAAGTTTTAAATATAATTATAATTTACAAAGGAAGGAGTGGTAAAATGGATAAGCAAATAGAAAAAATGCTAATAAAAAAAGCAAAAAAAGGAGATACAGATGCCTTTGAGCAGTTAGTTACAGCTAATGAGAAGATTATTTATAATATAATCTTTAGGATTATGAATAATCCAGAGGATACATACGACCTATCACAAGAAACCTTCATTAAGGCTTATACAAAAATAAGGCAATTTAATGAAAAATCAAAGTTTAGCACCTGGCTTTATCGTATAGCCACTAATACCGCTTTAGATGAGTTAAGAAAAAGAAAAGGGAAAGATACCTTTTCCATAGATAAAACAATAGACGGAGAAGAAAATGACATTGCACCACAACATGCAGATGAGAGTGAAAATATAGAGGAAAAAATCCTTGGAAAAGAAACAGCCGAAATTATAGCACAGGCCCTAGGAGAACTAAATGAAGATCATAGGGTGATTTTGACCTTAAGGGATATGCAAGAACTATCATATGATGACATCTCCCAAGTCTTAAAAATAACATTAGGCACAGTAAAATCAAGGATTTCAAGGGCCAGACGAGAAATGAAGAATATTCTTATGCAGGATAAGGAACCTTATGCTTCTTATTTTCGTCAAAATGATATAAGGAGGGATGGGCATGAACTGTGAGAAATATTCAGAGTGGATATCACTATATATAGATGGAGAGCTAGAAGGCGATGACAAAGTTACTTTTGAAAATCATATTAGCACATGTGATTCATGCCACGAAGAGCTTACTGTTTTACAAGAAATCACTAAGGATATCAGGAGTTTAGAATCCATAGAAGTACCAGAAGGTTTCCACGATGATTTAATGCGGAAGATAAAAAACATACCAATACAGCAAAGAAAATGGTACTTAAACTTAAAATTGGCAAGCGCCGTAGCAGCAGTATTTATTTTTTCAACTATTTTGATAAAACCACTAACAATAAATGCGCCTAAAGATTCAGCGCCAGAACAGGCAAACAATATGGCTAAATCACGTATGATGATGGACTCACCAGCTGATTTTGGTATAGCGCCAGCAGCCGAGATGGCACCTGAGCAGCCAATAGCGGAAGCTGCAGTGGAAGAAACAGAATTTAGTAGTGATGAAATAATATTAGAAGAAAGTGTCGAAACATGGGTGATAACTACCAATGAGCAGGTGAAATATGAGGAGGTTATTGCTGATATTAGTTTTGAGATGGGGATAGGCATAAGCTACCTTGAAGATAACAAGTTAGAAATTATTTTAGATGATAGGCAAAGGGCAGAGTTAGAAATCAAACTAAAGGGGGTTGATCAAAAAGCTAATATTACAATTCAAAATCAAGACAAGGAAGACTTAGGGCAAGTAGATTACACGGTAGTTAAGTTAATAATTATTTTTGACAATACTAATTAAGGAGAGGGTAATAATGAAAACGACTTACAAAAGTTTATTAGTAGCATCATCAATGTTTGTATTTATGTTACTTAGCACAAGTATCATTCAGGCATCAGAGGTTCAGGTGGGTAAAAATATTATAGAGGTTAATGGTAAGGCAACCATAAAGGTAAAACCAGATATTGCATATATAAATGCTAGCGTTACCACAGAAAATAAAGATGCCAAAAAGGCTCAAGAAGAAAATACAAAGATTATTGATAAAATAAAAACAGATATAATAAAAAAATATAATCTTAAAGAAGAAGATGTTGTTACAACAAACTACAATGTAAGACCATCATATGACTATGTAGATAACAAGCAAGTTTTTAGAAACTACGTTGTAGACCATAGCCTAGAGATTACACTAAAAGATATCCAAAAAGCAGGCGAAATGCTTGACTCACTAGTTGCTAGCGGAGCAACTAACATTTACAACGTAAGATTTGGCATCCAAGATGAAACCCAGGCTTATAACACAGCCCTACAAAAAGCAGTTGAAAATGCTAAACAAAAAGCAAATGCTCTAACAGATTCCTTAGGTGTAAATAAGGCCACTCCAATATCAATCACCGAGCAAAGTGAATCCCAAGGATTCGTTAGGGAAGAATCAGCAATGATGGATAGAGGCTCATCAGCCAAACAAACAAGCATAAATCAATCTGATATCCAGGTAACTGCAAGGATAGTACTTGGGCTTCAGTGGTAGTTGCTGTCACAAGTTGAGGTTTGAGGTATCCCTTTTCGCATCTGTTGGCCTGCGGCCAAGAGGATGCGAGCCGGGACACCCCAGGCCTCAACTTGCGCTATAAGCCTTGATAGACCTATCAAAGTAAGTAGCGGGAAATCAGAAGTTGGGAGGCC
>CAYUEJ010000262.1:224-2868 GCA_964442565.1 uncultured Candidatus Epulonipiscium sp. | reverse complement strand
TACTCTTAGTGATAGGGTTTCTAATCCTTGGAGGAATAGGAAAGCATGAAATGGTGATAAAGTAGCGCCAGTATCACGTAATAATAAAGCACGAATCTTTGTAACGAAAGCAGCTGGACCAACATCTTTTGTGAAGCTAACGCCATGGTAGCTTGGGTTTGGTTCTACTAGATCTGGGAATTTGCCCGAGGCTTCCCAGTCAAATTTTCCACCATCTATAATAATACCGCCAATGCTTGTTCCGTTTCCGCCAATGAATTTAGTTGCGGAATGAACGACAATATCGGCTCCATATTCTATAGGCCTTACTAAATATGGTGTGGAAAATGTGCTATCCACGATGAGAGGAATTTTGTGTGAATGTGCAATATTGGCTAACCTTTCAATATCTACGACTTCTGAGTTAGGATTACCAAGGCTTTCAATAAAGAGCAATTTCGTATTATCTTTGATGGCAGAATTGACTTCTTCGTAATTAAACGGATCTACAAAGGTGGTTTCGATACCAAACTCTTTTACAGTATGCCTTAGCAAGTTATAGGTCCCACCATAAATATTTTTAGCTACTACTACATGGTCTCCTTGATGGGCAATATTTAAAATTGAATAGGTAATTGCCGCTGATCCTGATGCAACAGCCAGTGCAGCCACACCCCCCTCGAGTGCTGCCATTCTTTCTTCAAATACGCCCAGCGTTGGGTTAGTAAGTCTACTATAAATGTTGCCAGGATCTTCTAGAGCAAATCTTGCTGCTGCATGATCACAATCACGGAAAACATATGATGTTGTCTGATAGATTGGTACTGCTCTTGCATCTGTAGCTGAATCTGCCTCTTCCTGTCCTACGTGTAGTTGTAGGGTTTCAAATTTAAAGTTTCTTTCTGCTCTATTTTTTTTGCTCATTTTTTCTCCTCCTATTTTATATAAGTTAAATATAGTTTCTGCTAATTACTTCTTATCATTATAACTGAATATAGAAAGGTGTGTTAATACTATAAAACTTGAATGGGTTATAGATTTTATCTATAATGGAATTAAAGTAAAATGATGAATGGTTAGGAGTGAAATAGATGACACTACAACAACTACTGTATGCCACCAGTGTAGCAAATAATAAATCAATGAATAAGGCGGCAGAAGAATTATTTATTACCCAACCCAGTTTATCTAGTGCAATGAAGGAACTAGAGGTGGAACTTGGCATTGAGTTATTTTTACGATCCAATAGGGGGGTTATTATAACTCCTGAAGGGGAGGAGTTTTTAGCCTATGCAAGACAAATCCTGGGCATATACAATTTGATCGAAGACAAATACATTGAAAAAAAAGAATTAAAAAAGAAATTCAGTGTATCCATGCAGCATTACACATTTGCTGTTGAAGCATTTATCAATTTGGCAAGGGATTATGGTATGGAAGACTATGAATTTGCTGTTCATGAAACAAAGACATTTGAGGTGATTGAAAATGTTAAAAAACAAAAAAGTGAGATAGGGGTATTATATATAAACGATTTTAATGAAAAAGCACTCAAAAAGGTTTTTCGTGAAAATAAGGTTGAGTTTATAGAGTTATTTGATTGTGATATTTATGTCTACCTTTCAAAAAACAATCCCCTTGCAAATAATGAAGTAATTAATTTTGAGGATCTAAAAGAATATCCTTGCCTTTCTTTTGACCAGGGCAACTATAATTCTTTTTATTTTGCGGAAGAAGTCTTTAGTACTTATGATTACAAGAAAATTATTAAAGCAAATGACAGGGCTACACTCCTTAATCTAATGGTGGGGTTAAATGCTTATACATTATGTTCAGGCATTATATGTGAGGAATTAAATGGTGATGAATATGCTGCAATCCCATTAAATACAGCCGATACAATGACAATCGGATATATAAAGCAAAAGAACATGCCACTGAGTAGACTTGGAGAAAAATATATTGAACAACTTAAAAAATATGAAAATAGTGTCTTATAAAAAGGGCTAGGGGAAATTATTGTAGGGGACTTTGATATGAGCAATGCAAGCAAAAATGTAAAGTTGATTAAAAAATATTATAAGCATATAATATAAGTAACTAGGTGTAAGTATAAATATGAAAGGGGTAACTCATCATGCAAGATATTCGTTGGATTCAGCGATTTAATAATTATAAAAAAGCATTAAAACAACTACGTGATGCGGTAGAATTGATGGAAAAGAGAGAACTTTCCATACTTGAAAAACAGGGAGTTATACAAGCTTTTGAATATACACATGAATTAGCGTGGAAGACTTTAAAGGATTTCCTTGAATATAAGGGTAATATGGGCATATATGGTTCAAGGGATGCTACGAGGCAAGCTTTTGCATTGGGACTTATAGATGATGGGGAAATATGGATGCAAATGATCAAAAGCCGTAACCTCACAAGCCACACATATGATGAAAGTACGGCAGATGAAATAATACAAATTGTGAAAAATATGTATTATGCTCAGTTTGAAAAACTAAAGTCTGAGATGACAAAGCAAGAAAAAGAAGGTGAATAAAACATATGATATATGGACTTAGTGATAATATATTGGAAAGCATAATTGAGGTTTTTACTCAATACCTGGAAATTGATGAAGTAATTCTTTATGGTTCCAGGGCAAAAGGAA
>CAYUEJ010000262.1:0-214 GCA_964442565.1 uncultured Candidatus Epulonipiscium sp. | reverse complement strand
ATAAAAAGGGATCAGATATAGATTTGGCATTAGTAGGTCAAAATATAACTATATATGATTTGCAAAATATTCTTTTAGGATTAGATGATCTATATCTACCATATGAATTCGACCTGGTTATATTTAAAAATATAAAGAATGAAGAGCTAGTAGGGCATATTAATAGATGTGGTATTACAATATATAATAAAGAGTGATTTAATTAAGGTGGAAC
>CAYUEJ010000261.1:0-2879 GCA_964442565.1 uncultured Candidatus Epulonipiscium sp. | reverse complement strand
GCTGCAGAAATGATTGTCTCTGATCCGTCTAATGTATCGTGGTTAACACCGTATACGATCATCTTTACATCACCAGTTGCTGGAGCGGAGATAACAACTTTCTTTGCACCTGCTGTAATATGAGCTTCAGCTTTTTCTTTGCTTGTGAAGAATCCTGTACACTCAAGTACAACGTCTACTCCAAGATCTCCCCATGGTAAGTCTGCTGGATTTCTTTCTGAGTAAATTTTAACTTCTTTACCTGCTACAACGATTGAATCTTCTGTTGCTGTTACTTCTTTATCATATCTACCTTGTGCTGAGTCATATTTTAATAAGTGCCCAAGTGTTTTTGCATCTGTTAAATCGTTAATTGCTACAATTTCATATCCTTCTGCACCAAACATTTGTCTAAATGCAAGACGTCCAATACGTCCAAATCCATTAATCGCTACTTTTACTGCCATTATAATTCCTCCTTAGAATATATAAAAATTTATTTCATCTATATTCAACTCGCTTTATGTAGTATGCACTAACAATGGCGACTTGATACCAACTTATCTAACTTTTAACAATCAGCTTAATATGACAATTATTTTTGGCCAATCATATTTATATTGTACATAAAATGTAGAAGAATATCAAGTATTATTTGACTATTACAATCCTTTTCGCTGAAAGGCCTCTTCTTCTTCCCCTATCCCCCATAATAAGCCTCTGCCCTCCAGCTTATAAACCATATCAAATGTGTGTCCCTCTATATCATATATAATAGTATTAGGATGTTTTACTGTATATGTGCCTGTTTTTATTTTATCAACCATAACACTTCCATCTTCCATAAACTCTACTTCCTTACCCGTCTCACTAGATATCCATGCACCTATGAGATCTGGGGCATTATATATTTTAGTAAGTTTTATACCCACCCATGCCATTATACTAATAATCGCTATAAGCATAATTATTATAATTACTGCTACTTTCCTTCTCTTTTTTTGATTTAAGTCTATATTTACTTCCATTTGTTCCTCCTAGCTTTTCCTTGATGCTTCCATTGGGGCTATAATTTTCCTAACATATACCCCTGTAAGTACAAGTAAAATACCTGATATCAAAAATACTATTTGCATATTTCCTACAGAAAACTTTAAAATATTTATATGTATGTCCGAAAATACGTCTATAAAAAATCCTGATACAACTGTAGCCGTAAATCCTGAAATACCTGAAAGTGCTGCAAGTGTCCCTATATATAAGGTTCTTGACTCATTTGGTGCAAACATAACCTGAAGGTTAAAAAATGTAATACCTATACTTCCCCATGCAATACCTGATATGACATGGGAGATCGGAAGGATAACCAGCGCCGTTGTAGGGTTTGCAAAGAATAGTAAACCTGTTGATATACCGATTAGGATGGCCCCTAGCTCAATAGCTTTTGACCAGGAATTTGTTTCAACAAACCTACCCCATACTTTTACTGATAATACCCTGAATCCTAAAGTTAGCATGCTCATAATCATAGCATATAAATAGGACATCTGAAGACTATTAATCATATATACTGCAATGTAAAGTAGCCCTATATATAAAGAAAAGTTCCATATAATATAGAGAAGCCCTAATTTCTTAAAATCATTATTCTTTACTAATATACTTAAATCTCTTTTAATCCTAAATTTATTTGCTTTTTCTGGTCTTATAGGCTCCTTAATGGACGAAAATGCATAAACATTTACAATAGCCCACATTAATATTATTATGCCTATAACATTAAACCCTAAGGGCTCAGCTCCTTTTACCTTAAATATATCTAGCATTTTAGCTAGTACAGTTTCACTCAAAGCTACTATAATCATAGTGTACATTTCACGTCTTGCAAAATATTGCCCTCTTATACTCTCTGGCGATAGATCCATAATCCAGCTAATTATAGGTGGATTCATGAATGCCATGGCAAAATTAACAAGACAATAAATAATAACTAGTGATATAGCATGGTAGGTGTTTTTGGTTACAAATAGTGGTATAAAATAAATAGTTCCCATAAGTGCACGTATTATTAAGCTAAAAAACGTTACCTGGAATTTGTACTGACTCTTATTACCAAAATATATGCCGCCAAAAACTTGAAATAAATTTGCTAGCATAGGTACGGCTGAAATAATTCCTATAAGCCCAGGGGACATTCCTATCATAGATGCAAATCCAACAATAAATGCCCCTTGTGACAGTCTAGTTAAAGACGTTCCTGCTATGCACTCTAATACAAAAAAAGCTTGTCCCCTTCTGTAGTCTTCTCCTGTTAACTCAACAGGCGTTTGGTATGTCTCTTTAAAGAAAGTTCTAATTGTTCTCATAATCTCCCTGCCTTTAAATGTTGTCTAATATCATTGTATAGCACGGAAGATATATTTTCAATCATAACAACTACTCATTTTTAGGTATTGGAAATTCTAATATCCCTGCTGCATAGGGTGCTATTTCATATAACCCAAATACTATAACTAGTTGACCATCATTTGTTATATAAAAAGACTGGTTTTTGCTTACCCCTTTAAACTTCAAAGCTTCATCAAAAAAGGTTTCACCTTGTTTATATCTCTCTAGTATCTGTCTTTGAATTTCTTTGTTTAGCATATCGATATTTACTATATCTTCTAATGATATTAGCTTACTTGTATTGGTATCAATATTATAATACTGCCTGGTACTCATTCCATGCGCTCCGCCCCTATAATCATAAACTGATATTTCAAGCGAAAAAATATCATTATTAGACTTAACATGATAATTTGTCATAAGTTGATAAGCTGGTACCAGGCACAACCTATCTGCTACATCCTTTTCAATACTAGCTTTTAAAGAAAGCTGGTTTTTTTTAATTTCTTTAT
>CAYUEJ010000260.1:0-2880 GCA_964442565.1 uncultured Candidatus Epulonipiscium sp. | reverse complement strand
AGTAGATGATTTACCTGAGACCTTAACTTTAACTTTTGAAAAAGTACAACAAATGAGATACGGAGAAAATCCACACCAAAATGCAGCATTTTATGAAGAAGTTACTGGTAAAAAAGGAACACTTGCAGATGCTAAACAAATTCATGGCAAGGAGTTATCTTATAATAATATTAATGATGCAAACGGGGCTTTAGAACTCCTTAAGGAATTCACAAAGCCGACCATTGTTGCAGTAAAACATGCTAACCCATGTGGTGTTGGGACAGCTGATGATATTTACCATGCTTATATGAAAGCTTATAATGCAGACCCTGTATCAATATTTGGTGGAATTGTAGTGTCCAATGAAAAGATTGATAAAGCAACAGCTGAAGAAATGAATAAAACATTCTTAGAAATAGTTATAGCGCCAGAATATGATAGGGATGCCTTAGAAGTACTTCAAACCAAGAAAAACCTTAGGATTTTAAAACTTGATAATATTGAATATATAAATGAATCTGCCTATGATATGAAAAAAGTAGGCGGAGGAATGATAGTACAAAATAAAGACTTAGTTCTATTTAATAGTAAGGATGATCTTAAGGTTGTAACAGATAGAAAACCTACAGATAAGGAAATGGAAGACTTGTTATTTGCATGGAAGATTGTAAAACATGTTAAATCAAATGGTATTGCCCTAGCAAAGGACGGTCAATCAGTAGGTCTAGGTGGTGGGCAAACAAATAGGATTTGGGCTACTACACAATCTATTGATCATGGTATAGAGTTTTTAGGGGAAGAGGGAGTTAAAGAAAGTGTATTAGCATCCGATGCATTTTTCCCATTTTCTGATGTAGTAGAAGCGGCGGCTAAAGCAGGAGTAAAAGCGATTATACAACCTGGTGGTTCAATAAGGGATCAGGAGTCTATAGATGCCTGTAATAAATACGGAATTGCAATGATATTCACAAATATGAGACACTTTAAACATTAATTTTACACAAAAAGGATAAAATAATTATTTTATCCTTTTAATATATTAATTTTAATGGTATAATTTTTGGTAGGGGAGTATTAAGGAGAAGGGAGGACAATATGGATATTAAAAACCGGATGAATGGGGTAGCTACCATGTTAGGAAACCTAGATAATTATAGAGATGTTGATGGGTTTGTAACTGACTTAGAGTATTTAGTAGGTCAGCTTACATACTTTTACAACAACCTAACACCGAAGCAAACAGGGGACCCATCGACTACATTTTATAAGCCTAAAAGATTGCCTAAAACACATCAAATAGCATACTTTAATCTTACTAGAGGATTTCCTAAAGAATTATATGGAGGGCACTGGTGTTATGTTTTAAAATATTTTAAAAGTAAATTTGTTATAATACCAACCACATCAGTAAAGCTAGATTCTTTGGAGGCAGATCCAGATTTTCAAATTGATATTCAGGTTAAGGATTTTAAAAATGGGCTTGCAACTCGTATGCAAATTAGCGATATGCGAACTGTTGATGCTCAAAGACTTTATTTTAATAAAGGATTTTATGATGTAATAACTGACAGAGAATATATTGCAAAAGAAATGAATAAAATACTTTCACTTTGACAATACTAGTAACATATGATAATATAAAAGGACATAAATCATATATTTAAAACTTTTTCAAACATAAATATCCAAAAACCCTTAAGTGGGCAAATATAAAAATAAAAAGCGACAGCATCAGCTGTCGCTTTTACATATATAAAATTAACATAATTCATCTATAATTTCAAAAAACTGTGGAAAAGATATGTTAACGCAGCTACTATTGTGGATAGTAGTTTTACCTTCTGAGACTAAACCAGCAATTGCAAAGGCCATAGCTATTCTATGATCACCATAACTTTCTATATCAGATCCTCTTAGCATGCCAGTCCCCTTTATAATCATACCATCATCAGTAGCTGTAATATCAGCACCCATTTTAGTAAGTTCAGAGGTCATAACAGCTATACGGTCACACTCTTTTACTTTAAGCTCAGCAGCATCAGATATCACGGTTGTACCCTTAGCAAAGCAGGCAGCGATAGCAATGATTGGAATTTCGTCAATTAATGTCGGTATAATATCACCTGAAATTTTTATGGCAGTTAGATTAGATGAGCGTACAAGGATATCGCAAACAGGTTCGCCACATTCTAGCCTTTCATTATGAAGGGTAATATTACCACCCATATCTTGTAAGACTTTTATAATGCCAGCCCTAGTAGGGTTAACACCAATGTTTTCCATATAGATTTCTGAACTTGGAACAATTAGTCCGGCAACAAGGAAAAAAGCAGCAGATGAAATGTCACCTGGGATGTTAATATCTAAAGCATGTAAATCAGGGAATCCTAGGACGGTAGCCTTAGTGCCTACAGAGCTAACATTCGCTCCAAAGCCCTTAAGCATGAGCTCCGTATGATTTCTGGATAAAATAGGTTCAATAACACTAGTTTCGCCTTCAGCATATAAGCCAGCTAAAAGTACTGAAGATTTTACTTGTGCACTAGATACTGGTGAATTATATAGGGTGTTTTTTAAAGCTGATGGCTTTATATAAAGCGGAGCGTAGCTATCATCTATTGATGCTGTAATATTAGCATCCATCTGCCTTAGTGGAGTTATAATACGGTTCATTGGGCGCTGCTCTATAGATTCATCACCGCTAATTGTGGTGCTAAATTTTTGACCGGCAAGAATTCCGGATAATAGCCTTATAGTAGTTCCACTATTTCCAACATATAAAGGGGATGTTGGTTGGCTTAGCCCTGTTAAGCCTTTTCCATATATTACAATATCTTCGTTTTGATTGATTTTTATCCCCATTTTCTCAAAACACCTAATTGTAGCTAAACAATCATC
>CAYUEJ010000259.1:0-2964 GCA_964442565.1 uncultured Candidatus Epulonipiscium sp. | reverse complement strand
AAATGTACTCCTACATGGATATTTAAATAGCTATTATCAAACAGGTTTAAAAAACCTAATTGATATAGCGATTATTGATAAAACCATGGAGCTTAAAGATAGGGACGATAAAATAGGCCGTAGCATTACCGGATATACCAAGGTAGATGAAGTGCCCTTTGATTTTAATAGACGTAGAATGAGTGTGGTGGTAGCAGACCAAACCGGCAAAACACAAATGATTACCAAGGGTGCGGTAGAAGAAATGTTAGCTATATCAAGCTATGTAGAGTACAAAGGGGAAGTAGTTAGTTTAACTAAAGAGCGTAAAAAGTATGTATTACAAAAAGTAAAAGAACTAAATAACAAGGGTATGAGGGTTATAGCCGTTTCTCAAAAAACAAATCCATCACCTGTAGGAGAGTTTTCCGTTGCTGATGAGAGTGAAATGGTCCTTATTGGTTACCTAGCTTTCCTTGACCCACCAAAAGAAAGTGCTATAGATTCTATTAAGGCATTGCAAGATAATGGAGTACAGGTAAAAGTCATTACAGGGGACAATGATCAGGTTGCAGCAAGTGTTTGCAAGCAGGTTGGGATTGAATTTGATAAAATATATTTAGGATCAGATGTGGAGAAGCTTTCAGATGAAGATCTAGGTGCCCTAGCACAAAAGGTTAATGTCTTTGCTAAAATGTCACCATCACAAAAAGGTAGGGTCATCAATGCCTTAAGGGATAAAGGGCATACCGTAGGTTATATGGGGGATGGTATTAATGATGCTAATGCCCTAGAGGCATCTGATGTAGGGATTTCAGTGGATAATGCAGTTGATATTGCAAAAGAATCAGCAGATGTCATCTTATTAGAAAAAGATTTAATGGTACTAGAAAGAGGAATTATAGAGGGAAGAAAGACCTATGCCAATATGATTAAATATATCAAAATGACGGCTTCATCTAACTTTGGGAATGTGTTTTCTGTATTAGTAGCCAGTGCGTTTTTACCATTTCTTCCGATGGCAGCCCTCCATTTAATCTTGCTTAACCTAATATATGATATTTCATGTATAGCCATTCCATGGGATAATGTAGACCCTGAATTTTTGAAAAAACCAAGGGCATGGGATGCTAGCTCCGTATCTAAGTTTATGCTATGGATAGGGCCAACAAGCTCCGTCTTTGACATTACAACCTATTTACTAATGTACTACATTATATCTCCCATGTTTACAGGTGGTCTCTTGTTCCATGAGTTAACAGATCCTAAAATGATTGCATTATATATTGCGTTTTTCCAAGCAGGTTGGTTTGTTGAATCCATGTGGAGCCAGACCCTTGTAATCCATATGATTAGAACGCCAAAGATTCCTTTTGTACAAAGTCGTGCATCAAGCCAGCTTACCCTGCTTACATTTGCAGGAATAGCCTTTCTAACGATTATTCCGTTCACAAGTTTTGGACTATCCATAGGCCTAGCACCACTGCCAAAGATATACTTCCTATATTTAGTTATAACCATCATTCTTTATATGATATTAGCTACTATTGTAAAAAGACTTTATGTGAAGAAATATAAAGAATTATTATAAACAAAATTAAGCAACAGTTAGCGGCGATAGTGTGGCAGATAAGTCCATTTTTGAGCTTTTCAACCTGAGTTGTGTGCCCCAAAAAGGACCTATCTGCCTACCTTTTAAATATATGTTGATGCTATAAAAGCCAAGGATCATCCTCAGGCATTATATAAGGATCCCTATTTGTATCAATTTCCCTTAGGGGATTGACTGGGCAAGTAGGGATATTTAACTCTGGGTGTAAATTATTAGCCTTTGTTTGGCTTTTACGGGAGTCTCCTAGTGGTAGGTTTAAGTCAACACTTTCCATAGGAATGTTTAATGCCCTTGCAACCCCTTTCCCGTAATCGGGATCTGCCATATAGCAATGATAAATATGCCTATGCTTGATCTGGAGAGTTGAATCACCCATACCTCGGGCAGTGTTATCGAAAAGCACCTGCTGTTGATCCCGTCTCATAGCCCTAAATAAAAGGCCAGGCTGTGTAAAATAATCAGAATCATCTTTTCTAAAATCATATCTATAAACATCCCCGCCTTTTTCTTTCGGTAAATTATATTCTGGCATATCTACCCAGTTTCCGTAGCTATTTGGTTCATAATGTAGTTCACTTCCTAAATTCCCATCTACACGCATTTGTCCATCACGGTGGAAACTGTGAGGATGCTTTACAGCTTTAGCCTGATTAACAGGTATTTGATGATGATTAACACCTAAACGATACCTTTGTGCATCCCCATAAGAAAATAAGCGGCCCTGCAACATGCGATCAGGGGAAAAACTAATTCCTTGGACTACATTAGCAGGATTAAAAGCTGCTTGCTCTATATCAGCAAAATAATTATCTGGATTTTGGTTGAGTACAAATTCCCCTACTGGTATGAAGGGGTAATCCTTTTTTAGCCACATTTTAGTTAGATCAAAAGGATTATTAGCCATTGCATCAGCTTGGGCTTCAGTCATGACTTGTACATACATTTTCCATTTAGGATAGATTTTCTTTTCAATGGCCGTATATAAATCTCTTTGGTGTGATTCCCTATCCATTCCCGAGACGATACCTGCCTCTTGATCAGTTAGATTTAAAACACCTTGCTGAGACCTAAAGTGGAATCTAACCCATGCCCTTTCATTTTTATGATTAATTAAACTATATATATTAGAGCTAAAGCCATGCATATGCCGGTAAGAAGAAGGAATACCCCTATCACCCATAAGAAGAGTAAGCTGTAAAAGTGATTCTGGAAGTGAGGACCAAAAGTCCCAATTATTATTTGGACTTCGCATATTGGTACGGGGATCCCTTTTAACAGCATGATTTAAGTCGATAAACTTCATAGGGTCCCGGAAGAAAAATACTGGTGTATTATTTCCGACCATATCCCAATTACCTTCTTCTGTATAAAAC
>CAYUEJ010000258.1:0-2981 GCA_964442565.1 uncultured Candidatus Epulonipiscium sp. | reverse complement strand
GTTTGGCATCCATTCGTAAGGCTACCTCCTTTTGAACCATTACAGTGATAGTTTCTATGGGAAGGCGCTCTTCAAGCAACATCATGATGATGGGGGTTGTTATATAATAGGGTAGGTTTGCTACTACCTTAAACTTTTTATCTTTAAGTAGTTCATGTAAATCAACTTTCAAAATATCATTATTTATTAATTTAAAGTTTGAATACTGGCCAAAATTGTCTTCAAGTATAGGAATGAGCATTTTATCAATTTCTACCGCTATTACTTTTTTAGCATGAACAAGTAGCTCCTGGGTGACACATCCTATCCCCGGTCCTATTTCTAGTACATAGTCCTCATCTGTGAGCTCAGCAGCCTTGATAATCTGATTTAGGATGCCACGGTTTATAAGAAAGTTTTGCCCAAACTTCTTTTTAAAGGCAAATGGATATCGGTTTATAATTTCTTTGGTGCCTTCTACTGTTGCTATAGGCTTCATAAGATTGCCTCCTTTTCTTTTTTATATTAACATAATGGGATTGACATGTATAGGTTTTATGCAATCATAATAAAAAAGATGGGAGTCATATCATTCTCAACACACAACCTATGGTCGCAAAAGTGTTGAGAACGATATGACTCCCATAACGTATAATTATGATAGGCAGCCCTATTAGTTTAATTTTATTATTTATTTTCTAGCAGCCATTACGTTAATCGTCTGGTCTTCTAAAACATAAACCTTACGAGCTCTTCTACCGAAGGCCCTTGCTTCTTTTTCGCTATTCATATATAAATCTATAATGTTACCTTTTACAGCTCCGCCAACATCACCTGCGTGGGCAAGACCGTAACCTTCAACATATAGCTTTGTTCCTAAAGGAATTGTATTTCTATCAACAGCTACCATTCCCACAAAAGTAGGCATTCCACTAGCTGTTTTTCCGTACCATCTATCACCAGGGCCATGTGTATAGGCCGTAGCTTCCATATTAAGCATTTTTTTAAATGTATATGTTTTACCTGTTTTAGGGTCTGTGATTACGTTTTTAGCACCCTCAAGCACAATTTCAGTTTGTGGTTCTTTTAGTATAAGTGAGCTAACCTGTGATTCACCAACCATTTCCCCGCCAAAATATTTAATTTCATAGTCTCTAGTTACCACACCATTTTGCCCCGCCTGCTTAACTTGGCGCTCACCTGGTTTTAAGCTTGATGTAGTTTCTACTTTTACATCATAAGGTAGATCCGCTTCTCTTGTATGGATAGTTGTCTTTTCTCTTTTTACAACTACTTTCATTCCATCTCTTAGCTCCTCTGATAACTCTGGGCTAACTGTATCGTTTTCCCCAAGAACAACTTTTTGCTCATTTAAAAATTGCTCAACCGTAGTAGTCTTTGTAACAGCTTTCATTTCAACTAGATCTAAATTCAGTATTATTTCAGGAGCCCATCTTTCAATGGTAATTTCCATCTCTTCTGTAATTGATGTATCTGCAGGTACTGAAATCTTATCATTGTTTTCTAATTTTATGTCATTGCTAGCTAAAAACTCTCCTACTAGCACCTCTGATGTTTCGTATCGAGTCACCTTCCCATCATCAGTCATTGTAACTGACTTAGATTGTGGTTGATATGCTGCTATTGTACCTGTTCCTAGTACAAATAACGCCACAATCAGTAAAGCGATCCTACTTCGAATTTTCATAACTTCCTCCTTGTTTTTACACACATTTAGAAAATGAAAAGAAAATTAATGATTTCTTTTTTGTATTTTTTCTAAATCTACATTCTTTCTTCCAAGTAATTATTAGTGGGTCAACTGGAAGCAAATGTAATTTCATGTTCTTTAACAATCTCACAAGAAGTGTAATATAGTTTGAAACATTTTGCAAGCTTTTTGTAACATTTCTTTAAGTTTTCTTCTGGAAATTAGATTGCAGAGCCATTCAAACCCCCATTATACATGGTTTTCAATGACTTTAAGGTTTTTTTAATCTTTTCCACTTAATACTTCTGTAATACTTATTTAATGCTATATCGCTATTTTTAAATATTAAATAGTTTTTTAGCATTATTTGTCGTTACCTTGGCAACCTCATCTATGGTAATATTTTTTATATCTGCTATTTTTTGCGCAATATGGCTAAGATAGGTAGAATCATTTCTTTTGCCTCTATGGGGCATGGGGGTAAGATAGGGGCAATCTGTTTCTATTACTATAGACTCAAGGGGAATTTGCTCCACTACCTCCACGCTGCGCCTTGCATTATTAAAGGTTATCGTACCACCAACCCCAATGTAAAATCCCATTTTAATATATTCTAGGGCCATTTCCGCGCTCCCCGAAAAACAGTGAATCACTCCCTTATTTAAACCACTTTCACGGATCATGTCGAATGTTTCCTTGGCGGCATCCCTGCTATGCACAATAATTGGTAAATTTACTTTTTCTGCAAGTTCCATCTGCCTTTGAAACCAAATTCTTTGAACCTTCCTTGGCGAATGTTCATAATAATAGTCAAGACCAATCTCACCTATTGCAACCACTTTGGGATGATTGACAAGCTCTTCTAGATAGTCTAGCGTAGCCTTTCCCTGATTAGTTTCATCTAACTCTTCAACGCTGTGAGGATGAACCCCCACCCCTGCATATATAAAATTATATTCCTCCGATAATCGGACTCCTTCATTAGAGCTATTAATATCTGCAGCTGCGTTCACAATATAATTCACCTTATTTTGGGGCATAGCACTAAGCAGCTCATGCCTGTCCTCATTAAATCTATCATCATCGTAATGTGCATGTGAATCGAAAAACATAGTATTCTCCTTTTCTATTACGCAAAAAAGATGCCCACAGGCATCCTAAAGTTTATTATTAAATCCACGCACTTGGTGTCGACAGCCGTTTATAAACGTTACCTTAGCAGTTAATTCAGATCAGGCACCCTCGCGGCACATAGAAGGTTTTACTTAGTGCTGCTTCCTTCCGGACCTGA
>CAYUEJ010000257.1:0-2988 GCA_964442565.1 uncultured Candidatus Epulonipiscium sp. | reverse complement strand
AGAGAAAATGGAAAAAAAGAAATTTGAACTAGGAGAATTGGTTTATAACATCTATATTGCTAATGAGCCAGATGAGGAAGGGATTAGAGATATTTGCGAAGAAATTAAAGAGCTTAACGAGCAGATTCTAGAAAGACAGAAGGAAATTGAAAATATTAAAAAAGAGGAAGAAAAGATATTAGGGGCAGGGGAGAAAAAGGTGCAGTGTGCATGTGGAAACATGGTACCAGAAGGATTTAGATTTTGCACAGAATGTGGACAAAAAATAGAATAATATTGGCAGATAAGTCCTTTTTGGAGCAAGCAACTCGCGTTGAAAAGCTCCAAATAGGGCTTGTATGCCACTGTTATATTGTTAGTTTTTGTTATCTGAACCTAAAACATCTGTGATTTTACCTTTAATCATCTCTTGAACTGCTGCACGTCCAGCGCCTAAGTATTGACGTGGGTCAAATGCACCTGGTTTTTCAACCATTACTTCACGAACTGCTGCAGTCATTTCAAGACGAATATCAGTATCCATGTTAATCTTACATACTGACATAGATGTTGCCTTACGAAGCATTTCAACAGGAATTCCTGATGATCCTTTTAGATCAGCGCCATATTTATTACATTTAGCTACTGTGTTTTGGTCTACAGATGAAGCACCATGTAATACGATTGGGTAGTTTTTAATACCAGCAGCTTCTAGCTTGTTAGTGATTTCTTCAAGGATATCAAAACGTAACTTTGGCTCGCCTTTAAACTTTACAGCACCGTGGCTTGTACCAATAGCAATTGCTAATGAGTCACAGCCTGTACGCTGAATGAAATCTAAAGCTTGATCTGGGTCTGTGTAAGTAGCATCTTCAGCAGCTACATTTACATCGTCTTCAACACCAGCTAGGACCCCAAGTTCTGCCTCAACTACTACACCTTTTGCGTGAGCATAATCTACAACTTCTTTTGTTTTTGCAACGTTTGTCTCAAAGTCATAGTGTGATCCATCAAACATAACGGATGTAAATCCGATATCAATTACTTTTTTGATTGTTTCAAGATCAGGACCATGATCTAAGTGAATAGCAAGGTCAACACCTGTTTCCTCAACAGCAGCATTTACCATAGCCATAAGATATTCTGGGCCTGCATACTCAAGTGCACTCTTAGATACTTGAAGTATAACTGGAGAATTTAATTCCTTAGCAGCACGTGTTACAGCTTGTACTATTTCCATATTGTTAATGTTAAATGCTCCAATTGCGTACTGCCCTTCGAAAGCTTTGTTAAACATTTCTTTTGTTGTTACTAATGCCATTTTAAAAAACCCCTTCCATTTTTTAATTCAACTAACATACAATACTATTATAAGCCTTATGTACTAATAAGACAATACGAACAATGTTAAAAAGTTATTTAACCGGTATATCGGATGTATCCATAGGGACATAAACATCGGCCCTGGGATGGCCAATTGCATTAGAACAAGTTGAAAAATCACTTACAAGAATATCACGAATTTGTTTAGCAGTGGATGCTTTGGACATACTATATAATGTCAGACTAAGTAGTGCAAACGCCTCTAAGCAAAGTATCAAAAGTGATACAAGTGTAATAGAGTGGGGGTTAAGAAAGTAAGATACCAAATAAAAGATAATTGAAGCTGATAGCAAGATAATAGATAAGTTAGAAATAGTATGAGAAAATTCTTGGATAGAATCATACTGGGCCGATGCCTTAGTGGCATGCTCAAACTTATCTAAATACTCCAAGGTAACCACACGCTTATTTAAAGAGAATGGTTTTGGGGGAGCCGGCTGTGGAATTTCAGGTATTATTTCCTCAGCTTCTAGCTCGGGCGTGGCGCCATTGTCCACCCGTGGGGAGAATGTAACCGCACGCAATTCATTTTCTAGTTCTCTTGAGATTTCTCTGCTTTTAATTGTCATAATCATTCCTCCTAAATATTTTAATATATATATATTATATACTATATTGTGTACTTTGGTATGTTTATATAGTATAATTAACTAGAAAAATAAAAAATTGTAAAATTTAAAGAAAAGGTGATTTGGTGGATGGGATTATATTATCGATTAAATCTGCAATCTTAGGAATTGTAGAAGGGTTAACAGAATTTTTACCAGTATCTTCAACAGGACACTTGGTGATATTTCAAAATTTGATGAAGTTTGAAGGGACAACACCAGACTATGTTAATATGTATACATATGTAATACAGCTAGGGGCAATTCTGGCAGTGGTTATTTTATATTGGGATAAGATAAAAGACACCCTAATTAATTTTTTCCCACAAAAAGTTGGATATGAAAAATCAGGATTTAAGTTTTGGCTTATGATAGTTATTGCTTGTATTCCAGGGGGAGTATTTGGAATACTATTAGATGATCTAGCAGATAAATATTTATTTAGCCCAGTACCTATAGCACTAACCTTGTTTTTTGGAGGGATTGCTATGATATTTGCAGAAAATAAGTTTAGGCAAAATAAAAGCAGGGGAAGGGAAATAAATGTGACTGTGCAGCAGGCTATAATAATCGGATTATTCCAGTGTCTTGCTATTATACCGGGAATGTCTAGATCAGCATCAACTATTATAGGTGGATGGGTAGCAGGATTATCAACTGTTGCAGCAGCAGAGTTTTCATTCTTCCTAGCCATACCAGTTATGGTTGGAATGAGCGCTTTAAAACTCATAAAAATAGGTGGTATTATAACATTAACAGCATCAGAAATTATTGCATTAGCCGTTGGATTTATAGTATCATTCCTAGTAGCATTATCCGTAATAAACAAGTTCATATCATACCTAAAACGCAGACCAATGAAAGTGTTTGCAGTATACAGAATGATATTTGCCATCGTCGTAATCATAGCCGGCTTCACCGGAGTTCTTTAACTAAATACAATGGATAGGTTAAGGGTAGCCTCTTCAACACTTTTCCAACCGTCAGGTTGTGTGTGTTGAAGAGGCTACCCTTAACT
>CAYUEJ010000256.1:0-3005 GCA_964442565.1 uncultured Candidatus Epulonipiscium sp. | reverse complement strand
GTTTGTTAGAAGTGTAGAAATAATGACTGCTACTAAATACATTATGGATAAGGCAAGGTCCCTTGGAAAACCAGTTGCCATTAATATTAGTGTTGGAATGAATGAGGGCTCTCATGATGGTAAATCCATGCTAGAGTTGTTCCTACAAGAAATGTCTTCATACTGGAAAACATCTATTGTAGTTGCAACAGGTAATGAGGGCATAAGTTCTAATCATCATGCAGGGGTAGTTCCCCAAGGTGGAAGTGACTCATTTCAAATAGTAATAGGCCCAGGAGAGCCTTATTACTATTTATATATATGGAAAAGTTTTATTGATATCTTTGAAGTGGAAATTATAGCTCCCAGTGGGGAAAGGACAGGACGTTTTACTGCAAGACAAGGTGCACGCTCACTAATTATAAGAAATACAAGAATATTTGTTGTATTTACCCCACCGTCTCCCCTGAATGGCGATGAAGAGATTGTCATATTTTTAGAAGGCGTAGGGGGCGGGATGGTAGATACAGGGGTTTGGACAGTTACCATTTATGGTATTAATGTTGTTGATGGAAGATACAATGTATGGGGACCCACGAGGGAGCAAACAGGGCCAGACACAGCCATGCTAAATCCTACACCTTTTACAACACTAACAACACCATCAACAGCACCAGGTGTTATTAGTGTAGGAGCATATGATTCGGTAACAGGGCAAATTGCACCTTTTTCAGGCAGGGGTTTCGGAAGGGAAGGGGTAGTTATAAAACCGGATTTAGTAGCACCAGGTGTTAACATAGAATCAACAAGTAATAGCGGTAGGTATGTGAGAATGAGTGGTACAAGTATGGCAACGCCACATGTAACAGGTACGGCAGCTCTTCTGATGCAGTGGGGAATTGTGCGGGGAAACAATCCGTTTTTATACGGAGAATCTTTAAAGGCGTATTTACTAAGAGGAGCAATAAGAGATATTGTAGGTGTGGAATTCCCAAGCCCTTTATGGGGGTATGGGAAGCTTTGTGCCAAAGGAGCAATAGATAATGCAAGATTGACCGGCAGTATATTGTAATAAAATGTGCTATAATATGCAGGCAGATGTGCTTAAAATTGGCTTTGTGTCGAAAATGCATAATAATGTACAAATATGATTGATTTTTATATTAGAAACAAGTAATATATAGGTAACGAATATTTAATAAGAAATGAGGGCATAAGATGAAAAAGGTGCTAATTGATAACTTAAAAGGTGGGGAGATATTAGCACAAGAGGTTTGGGATGATAATGGAACCCAGTGGCTATCGGAAGGTACAACCTATAAAACCTCTTATTTAGATAAGTTAGTAAGCTTGGATGTAGAATATATTTATATTAAAGAGGGAGAAACTGCTGATAATTTTATTATCAAAAGAGATTTTAATCCTGAAATTCTGCGTGGTAAAAGCAAAGAGGTTATAGACCGGCAGTTATTAAGGTTTAAGAAAAATGGAAGCATTAACGTATATAAATTTGAAAAACTTGTATTTGATATAACAAGTGAAATGATGCAAAGTAATAAAATTATAGAGAACATATACAATATGAAAAGTTATGATAATTATACATATGAACATTCCCTTAATGTAACAGTAATAGCCATTATGATTTCCAAACAAATGGAATTATCGAAGTATGATATATATGAGAATGCTATGGGCTGCATATTACATGATTTGGGAAAGGTAGAAATTTCACAAAAGATACTTAGTAAGCCAGCAACATTGACAAGGGACGAGTTTAATGAAATAAAAAAACATTCCATTAATGGATATAACATAGTAAAAGATAATAGGCACCTAAGTAAAGAAATTAAGGAAATAATCTTAACTCACCATGAGAAGTTAGATGGCTCAGGTTATCCACTTGGAATATCGGGAGATCAGATATCGCTAGGTTCTAGAGTATGCTCTATAGCAGATGTGTTCGATGCTATGTGCTCCGAAAGACCATATAAGGTGGCGGTGCCCTTTGCAGAAAGTATTAGAAGCATGACTACATGTATGCATAAACAACTTGATATGGAGATATGTAAGGTATTAGAGAATATATTAAAATAAGGCAGGTAATTTTCACTATTGTGGCATATATATTATTTTCAACATTTTTACAATCAAGGTTGTAGGTGTTGAAAATAATATATATGCCATTTTTTTCGTAATTAATGTAATAAAAATGTTACAAGTTTGCTGATAAGATAAGGTATAATATAAATTAATAAGGAAAGGGTGATAAATATTATTAAAATAGAAGGGCTTAGAAAAGTATATCGTATGGGTGATGAGAGGATAGTTGCCCTTGATAATATTGATTTAGAAATAGGAGAAGAAGAAATATGCTGTCTTTTTGGGACATCGGGATCTGGTAAATCTACCCTTTTAAATATGTTAGCAGGCTTAGAAAAACCGACTAAGGGTACAATTACTATAAAAAACATTAGGGTTGAAAAATTAAACGAAGTGCAGCTTGCAAAGTTTAGGCAAAGATACATAGGGTTTGTTTTCCAATCGTATAATTTGATTTCTTCTTTAACGGCACTGGAAAATGTTAGCTTGCCCTTGATGTTTCAGGGTGTCAAAAAAAAGGAAAGAGAAAAAAGAGCAAAAGAAATGCTGATTTCAGTAGGGCTTGGGGAAAGAATGAACCATAAGCCAAGTGAGATGAGTGGTGGACAGCAGCAGCGTGTAAGTATTGCAAGGGCATTTATTAATAGGCCCAAAATCTTATTTGCTGATGAGCCCACTGGAAACCTAGATACAGCAACGACCCTTGAAGTTATGGACATTATTACGGGAATAGCAAAAGAGTACAAACAAACACTAATTATTGTTACCCATGATCCGGAAATTGCAATATATGCGGACAAGGTTGTAACTATGAGGGACGGCAATATCGAGAAAATAGAACTTAAATCTAATAGCGGAGAGGAAGTTAGTTATGAAACAAATAAATAGACTACTGTCACTTATGATGGCGGTTATTGTAGTGA
>CAYUEJ010000255.1:0-3014 GCA_964442565.1 uncultured Candidatus Epulonipiscium sp. | reverse complement strand
TATATAGGGTGTTTTAGCTGAGCCATCCGTGCCATTCACCTAGCGGAGTTCCTCCACCCGGTGACACGCCACAAAGTGCTGATCTTCGATTTCACGCCATAGGGGCTCTTCATCGCTACATCTTTGTATTGCATAGGGGCACCTATCTACAAATCTACATCCTTTTGGTGGATTGATTGGACTTGGTACGTCCCCTTCTAACTTAATTATCTTTTTGTTTCTTTGGGACTCTGGATCTGGAATCGGGATTGCAGATAAGAGCGCCTTTGTATAAGGGTGTAGTGGATTATCGTATAAATCATCACTTGATGCAAGCTCCATCATCTTACCCAGATACATAACACCAACACGGTCTGAGATATAACGAACCATAGATAAATCATGGGCTATAAATAGGTATGTTAGTCCTAATTTTTCTTGTAATTCTTTAAGTAAGTTAACAACCTGTGCTTGTATGGATACGTCTAGAGCTGATATTGGCTCGTCACAGATGATAAACTCTGGGTTAAGGGCTAATGCCCTAGCAATACCTATCCTTTGGCGTTGTCCACCTGAGAACTCGTGGGGGAATCTCATTGCATGCTCATTACCAAGGCCTACTAGCTCTAGTAATTCTACCACCTTACTATGACGTTCTTCCCTTGTTTTACATATGCCATGGATATCCAGTGGCTCTGCAACAATATCCTCTACGTTCATTTTTGGATTTAAGCAGGCATATGGGTCTTGGAAAATCATTTGAAAGTTTTTTCTTACGTTTTGCATATCCTTTTTTGATAATGTGTAAACGTTTTCATCTTTAAAGAGGAGCTGTCCATCTGTAGGTTCATATAGTCTCATTATAGTTCTACCTGCTGTTGATTTACCACAGCCTGACTCACCTACAAGACCAAAAGTTTCGCCTGGATAAATATCAAAACTAATCCCATCTACGGCCTTTAACATACCATCTCCAACATCAAAGTGTTTTTTAATGTTCTTTACTGATATTAATGGTTTTTGGCTCATATTACTCCTCCTTTCCTTTATTTACTGATTGTGCCATTGGATGATTTAGCCAACATCTACTCTCGTGACTATCACTATGTGTCATGGCTCCTGGCATATGGTCTTTACAGATTTTAAGTGATTCTGTACATCTATCAAAGAAAGCACATCCTGTTGGTGGTGCATATAAATCAGGTGGAGTTCCTTCGATTGATTGTAATGGTTCGTCCTTTGACATATTAGGCCTAGGAACAGATTCTAATAATCTTCTTGTGTATGGATGTTTTGGGTTATTAAAGATTTCATCTGTTGTACCCACCTCTACAATTTGTCCAGCATACATAACCACTACTCTATCACTCGTATCTGCAACGACCCCAAGGTCGTGAGTTATCAATATTATAGACATTTCTTTCTTTTCTTGTAAATCTTTCATAAGGTCCAATATTTGAGCTTGAACCGTAACGTCAAGTGCCGTTGTTGGCTCGTCCGCAATCAATAGTTCTGGATCGGATACCATAGCAAGGGCTATCATTACCCTTTGTCTCATTCCACCGGAAAACTCATGTGGATATTGCTTGATTCGTTTTTCTGGCTGAGGTACCGATACTATCTCTAACATCTCGATAGCCTTTTTCTCTGCCTCTTCTTTAGACATTTTCACACTTTTTCTAAGACCTTCAACAATCTGCTTTCCAACACGCATAGTAGGGTTCAATGATGTCATAGGGTCCTGGAATACCATAGCTATTTGTTTACCTCTAATATCACGCATCTCTTTATCCGATTTAGATAAAAGATTTTCACCCTTAAAAATAATTTCGCCACCTTTATAAACAGCTGGTGGCACTGGCAAAAGCTGCATAATTGCATTAGCAGTTACACTTTTACCACAACCTGACTCACCTACAACTGCTACAGTTTCTTTTTTACCAACGTTAAAACTAACACCTCTTACCGCTTCTACTTCCCCAAAAAATGTTTGGAATGATATTTTCAAATCTTTTATTTCTAATATGTTCTCCACTTTTCCACCTCCTACTTTCTTAATCTTGGATCTAAGGCATCACGTAGTCCGTCGCCCAATACATTAAATGCAAACATTGTCAATGATATAAATACGGCCGGTATTAATAATTGATAAGCATGTCCTACTGCAAGTCCTGCTAAACCATCACTAGCCATTGTTCCCCAGCTAGATTTTGGTGCTTCTATACCTAAACCAATAAAACTAAGTGTAGCCTCTGCAAATATAGCACTTGGAACCAATAGTGTAACGTTAACTAATATAGGTCCCATTGCATTAGGAATAATATGTTTTCTTAAAATCCACCACTTGGATGCCCCTAAAGAGTTTGCCGCTGTAACGTACTCATTTTCTTTAAGTTGAAGCACCTGGCCACGTACAAGTATTGCCATAGGAACCCATCCTGTAAGCCCTAGAGCTAATATCATTACAAGAAGGCTGTCCGCTTCTGTAAATACAACCATCATCATAATAACAATTAGCATATATGGGATACTGTAAATTACCTCTGCTACACGCATCATTCTAGCATCTAGCTTTGAGCTACCCATTCCTGCGATTCCTCCGTATAATACTCCAGCACAAAAGTCAATTAATGCTGCTGAAACACCAATTAAAAGAGAGTATCTTGCACCGTACCAAATCCTTGTAAACATGTCCCTTCCAAGGTCGTCTGTACCAAACCAATGCGCCCCCCCTGGTTTTTGATTTGTATTTAACAAGCTCTGCTCATAGTAGGCAAATCCGCTAATTCTAGTACCTATAATTGACATAAATACCAGCCCTATTATAACAAACAACCCAAACATAGCTAGTTTGTTCTGTTTTAACCTTCTCCATACATCTGCCCAATATTTAATACTAGGACGATGAATCTGCTCTAGTTCCTTATCCGCTACATCTGATGGCAAAAACAAATCTGCTGAATATTCTTCTTTCATCACTTCATCATCCCTCCTTCATAAGTTTAATACGTGGATCTATTAATACATAAGCTATA
>CAYUEJ010000254.1:0-3032 GCA_964442565.1 uncultured Candidatus Epulonipiscium sp. | reverse complement strand
CGGATGAGATTTATGCAGAATTAACATATGGACAAGACCATGTTTCAATTGCTAATATTGACGGGATGTATGATAAGACTGTTATTATTAGTGGTTTTTCTAAAGCATATGCAATGACAGGATGGAGACTAGGCTACGCACTAGGCCCTGAGGAGCTTATTGCAGCTATGACTAAGGTGCATCAATACGGGATTATGAGTGCCCCAACAACCAGCCAATATGCAGCTATTGCAGCTATGAAAAATGGTGACCCTGACGTAGAAGTAATGAGAAATGCATACGATCAAAGAAGAAGGGTAATGATGGAAGGTTTCATAAATATGGGCTTAGACTGTTTTGAACCATTAGGAGCATTCTATGTTTTCCCATCTATAAAAAAGACAGGTTTAACTTCAGAGGAGTTTTGTGAGAAGTTACTATATGATCAAAAGGTAGCAGTTGTACCAGGCACAGCCTTTGGAGAAAGTGGCGAAGGGTATATAAGATGTTCCTATGCCTACTCTATTGATGAGATTAAAGAGGCACTTGGAAGAATTGAAATATTTGTTAAAAAATATATAGATTAAAACTTATATTAAAACAATACGACCTCCTAGTTAAAGATTAACTGAGGAAGGTCGTATTATTATTGACATTCTGGGCAAAGACCGTAAAAATAAAGCTGCTCGGTTATGAGCTTAAACTTTGTTTCACTGCTTACCTTTTCCCTAATGTTTTGTAAAACCTCAGATTTCATATCTGATACCTTATGACACTCTACACATATAAGATGCGGATGAGAATCTACAACAACATCATACCTGAATGAGTCCTCGCCAACATTAAGCTCACGCACGAGATTATTTTTCTTAAAACAATCAAGAGTTTTATAAACAGTAGCCAAGCTCATAGTAGGATAGGTTTCCTGCAATGAGTTATATATGGTTTCAGCACTAGGGTGGCTAGTGGTATGGTATAGCACGTTAAATATTGCTAAACGCTGAGGAGTTACTTTTAATCCTTTGGATTTTAAAATATCTGTTGAATTGATCATAGCACACACTCCTAACTAATAAATGCTATTATATGATAATTATATAGTATTTAAAAATAATAAGCAAGTAACAAATTAAAGAAATTGAGAAGGTGTAATATGAATATTGTTTTATTAGAACCAGAAATTCCACAAAATACAGGAAATATTGCTAGAACTTGCGCAGCTACAGGTACTAGTCTACATCTTATTAAGCCTTTAGGCTTTAGTATTGATTCAAAATCCGTAAAAAGAGCTGGACTAGATTATTGGGATAAGATAGATTTACATGTACACGAAAGCTACGATGATTTTATTTCAAAATACCCAAATTCCAAAATATATATGGCAACTACAAAGGCAAGGCATACATATGATGAGCCAAAATATGAGGAAGATTCATTTGTTATGTTTGGCAAGGAAACTGCGGGTATACCTGAGGAGATTTTAAAAGACAATGAAGAAACATGTATTAGAATTCCAATGAATCCTGATATAAGGTCACTTAACCTATCAAATTCAGTAGCAATAGTTTTATATGAGGGCCTACGTCAAAATAACTTTGCTAGGATGGAGAGTTTTGGCAAATTAACAAAGTACAATTGGTAAAATAATTAACATAATATCCATAAAACCTACAAATATTATATTTATAGGTTTTATTTTTTTAAAATTGGTTATACTTATTTAATAAGTAAGAAATATATGTATAAGTCAATAAGGAGTGAACGGTATGCGACGATTAAAGAGGATTTTAATAATTTTCTTAATAATTATAACTAATTCAATAATTATAAGCAAAGATATATATGCAGGGGAGATACAGGCTAATATATTCCCTGAATCTATCGGAATGAGGGGTAAGGTTAGTAAGGGCAAGATTAATGTAAGGACAGCCCCAGGTTTATTTTCAGATGTTATAGGCTATAAGAGCAACACAGATATTATGGTTGTAGGTAAGTATGAAGATTGGTATAGGATAGAAGAAAGTGATAAAGAAGTATGGATAAATAGTCAATACGTATCGGTTCAAAACACAGAGTATATACCAGAGATTCATATGCTAGGAAGGCAGATAGTAGAGTATGGTAAGAAGTTCATAGGAACTCCTTACGTATGGGGAGGGACAAGCCTAAATGCAGGAGTAGACTGCTCTGGATTTACACAAGGGATTTATAAAGAATTCGATATTAGTATTAATAGAACATCTAGCATGCAAGTCCTTAATGGCCGCCCAGTATCTAAGAAGGAACTCAAAGAAGGTGATCTTATATTTTTTGATACCAACGGCGATAATAACGGGAGAATCTCACATGTAGGTGTATACGCAGGTGACGGTGAGTTTATACACTCTAATAGTTCAAAGGGCATTAGTATATCAAGTCTAGATAACTCCTATTATAAAAGAAACTATGTAACTAGTGTAAGACCCACAGGGATTTAAAAATACTTGATATTTAGATGGGTTAGTTGGTACAATAAGAGAATAAGATTATATGTTGTATAATTAACCATAAATTGAAGGTAGGAAGATATGAACGATAAAGTATTAGAAACCCTTGAGTATAATAAAATAATAGCAAAATTGTTATCAAAGGCACATTCACCAATGGGTATAGAGAAAATAAAGGCATTAATGCCAAGTTCCGATATTAAAGAGGTATCTAAAAGACAAAAGGAAACGGCAAATGCGGTTAGTATGTCCTTTAGAAAAGGACGGATCCCCATGGGAGGACTAAAGGATATCCGTATAGCCCTTAAGAGAGTAGAGATAGGCGCAGTTTTAGCAAGCGCAGATTTGCTTCACATTGCAGATGTTATGAGATGCGCTAAGAGAGTTAAAGACTACTCTAAGGATGAGGGTAAGGAGTACAGCTACCCAGCCCTTGATCATATATTTGAGCAGATTATGACATTTCCCCAAATAGAACATGAGATTAATAGGTGTATTATAGCACCTGATGAGTTTGCAGATGAGGCAACCACCACTCTATATAATATTCGCCGTGAAATAAAAAAT
>CAYUEJ010000253.1:0-3059 GCA_964442565.1 uncultured Candidatus Epulonipiscium sp. | reverse complement strand
AGAAGAGAAGGGTTTTCACGCCGTAAGGCTTTCTTGTATGGGCAAGCTTCGGGGATAGTTGAACCAATCTCAGGGGTTATAGGTGCAATGGCAGTTGTAGCTATGCGCCCAGTGCTCCCCTTTGCATTAGCATTTGCAGCTGGGGCAATGATTTATGTAGTAGTAGAAGAACTGATTCCTGAAGGGCGTCACGTTGAAGAAGGTGAACCACATTCAGATATCGTTACCATTGGCTGTATGATTGGTTTTGCAGTTATGATGATGCTAGATGTGGCCCTAGGCTAAAGAATAAGTTGATAAGCTGGGTACCAGGTACCCAGCTTATCAACTTATTTTGTATTACTTATGGCATGAACTGGGCAAGCTTTAATTGCCTCGTCTAGCTTTTCTTTGTCTAAATCCTTTTCATCATATTCTTTTAGAACTGCTTTTTTCCCTTGCATTTCAAAAACCCCTGGGTATTTTTTTGTACATATAGTACACCCCATACAGGCATCTCGGTTAATATGAAGCCCTTCTTGTGATGTTGAATCTTGTGGAAGATCTTCATCTTTAATTAGTTTATCTGCTATCCATGAAAAAACAATTATGGCAAGCACTGTTAAAATCCAGCGGAATATCATAAATTTTGGTCCTAAAAACTTTGCTTCATTTAGTAGCATGGGGATTTTGATCACTGCCCATGAGCTTAGGATAATGACAATGTTTCGGATAGATGCACCTTTTTTATGTAGCATTACACACATTGGAAAGGCAGCGTAAATTGGTCCTGCCGAAATACTCCCAACTACAAAGGCAAGTATGACTCCCTTGGCTTTTGCATCCCTACCTAAAAGCTCCATAATCTTTTCTTTTGGCACCCACATATCTAATAGGGCAGTTAAAACGAAAATTACCGGCATTATCATTAACATTTCCTTGATATAAAAAGTGCTATTCTTTATTGATAAGCTTCCCATATCAGGTCTTACTATGAACATAATAGCGTATATTAAGACTACTAGTATTAAAAATAAATTATCTTTCACTTTTTTTAAAACCATCATATAATCACTCCCATCACTAGTGCAATAATAATTGCAAATAGAAAACTAAGGCCATTTCTTATTGCGGTAAACTTAACTCCAAATTCCTTTTTCTCAAGGGGAAATGTCACTACACCAACCATTGTTAGTGTGGTTAAAAAAGCCACTGATGGTACAATCCCCACCCCTGCATCTACCAATGTTCCTACTAATGGAAATGCAATAAAGGCTGGCACTAGTGTGATAGTCCCAAATAAGGCTGATCCTATTGTGGCTAATAAAACAGATTGATTTCCTATGAAATCTGCAATTTTAGTAGGTGGTAATACCGTAAGAATTAAACCTATAGCAAATATAATAGAAAATATACTTATAGCCATCCCTTTCCCCATATTAAAGGCCATTTTAAGCGCCTGTTTTGTTCCTGTCTTATCTTTAGCAAAAGAAATTCCAAGAAAAATAATCGTTCCAATCCATATGACAATTGTAAAAATGTCCATATCCAAACCTCCTTCATTTTATTAATGCTATCATAGCATTAGATTAGAGGCATATATAGACACATAGGTTTCTTTTTGCTATAATTTATATTAAAGTATATTGATGGAGTGATTAGGTGATAAAAAAACTTATTAATAGTAAATATGGTATCCAAAAAACATATTATAAGGGCGCCACTGTATATGAGCAGCACTCCGAATGCCTTGCCATGGACATAGTTTTATCAGGTAACTTAGTTGCATACTCCCTGGCTTCTAATGGCTCGGAAACAACTGTTTTTGAATTTTCAAGGGCTAGCATAATCGGTGCTAATCTTTTATTTGGTAATCAAAATAAGTATCCTATGAATATTTACTGCACTGATGATTGCGTCCTTCTGCATATTTCAAAATCTGAGGTTAGGGAGCTACTCAAAGAATATGATTTTGTGATGGAATTTGTAAAATCCCTTTCTTTAAATGCCCAAGGAATGAACCAGAAAATAGCTATGTATACACAAAAAAGCCTAAGGGAAAACATAATGGATTATCTCACTGCCCTATCATCTGAGCAGAAATCTAAGACTGTTATTTTGCCTACTAGCAAAAAAGAGCTTGCGGATTATTTTGGCGTACAAAGACCCTCCCTTTTTCGCGAATTAAAGCGAATGAAGGATGAGGGTCTAATAGAGGTTGATAATAAATCTATTACTCTTCTTTAATCCACCCGTTTTTCACTCATAAGCTCACTTACAGTGCCTAGCTTGTAACCTTTGCTTTTAATCTGGGTTATCATTGAATTTAATCCCTCAGAAGTAGGTTTTGTGGGGTGCATTAAAATCATCGTGCCGTTTTCAACTTTTGATACCACTCTATTTACCATTTCGGTAGTTTCTGGCTTCTTCCAGTCTACCGTATCTGCTGTCCATAGTATGGTTTTCATACCAAGCTCGTGCGCTACCTGGATAGTAGTATCGTTAAAGCTACCGCTAGGCGGGGCAAACCATTTTACTTTTACACCAAGGGTTTCTTCTATAATCTTATTAGTTTTTATAAGTTCTTCGATTGTATCTACCCTTGAACGGTGCTGAAGATCTGGGTGACTGTATGCGTGGTTACCAATCTCATGACCTTTTTCATAAATCATCTTTGCAAGTTCGGGGTTATTATTAGTCCAGCTACCGTCAAAGAAAAAGGTTGCCTTCACATCTTGCTCTTCTAAGGTCTTGAGGATTGGTGGGATGTATTCATTCCCCCAAGCTACATTAATCAGCAGTGTAACCATTGGTTTATCCGGGTTGCCCTTATAGATTGGCCCTGGTTCTAAGTTATCTAGGTGGATATTAGGTGGGATCTCTTTATATATTATATTATCTTCATTAAATCCACCTAGTAGTACCATCTTATTATAGCTAGCTTCTATATCTACTTCCCTACCATTATAACCAGGGATTAGCTTCCACACCCGGTCAACTTTAGCATCTATTGGTTCTATCTTATGCAAATCACCGTATTCTTGAATTTTCTTGTATAAATCTGTTGTTACAGGCGTAGC
>CAYUEJ010000252.1:2697-3063 GCA_964442565.1 uncultured Candidatus Epulonipiscium sp. | reverse complement strand
CTACGCAATCCTAAAAGAAAGAATATGATAGCTAGCAAGATAACAATAATTGTGGCAAACGAAAGAATGATATCCCAAAGTTGTGTACCGCTTATCTTATATGACTGGGTTAAATTGCCATCCAATATACCTTTAATGCTCTTAACCAGAGCTATATTAGTATTAGCACCATTGGTTAGTAGGCAAAAGGCTGTACGTTCACTTGGTAATATTGTTACTTGGGTTGAAAAGTTGGGATTACCACCCGAATGTTCAACCATTGTTATATCAGTATTTACCGACCATCCTGCAGCATAATACATTCCGTTGACATCAGGAACAGATATGTTTCCCTTATGTGATTTTTGGATAACCGCTTTAAATACT
>CAYUEJ010000252.1:0-2687 GCA_964442565.1 uncultured Candidatus Epulonipiscium sp. | reverse complement strand
CCAACGTGCCATATCCTGTGTACAGGATATGATATATCCCGCGGGTTTGTTACCAGCATAATCCGGTGCTTCATATGGACTTGTTATAAAAAAAGAAGATCGATACCCCTGTGCCAGTTGCCCGGTTGCCAGTGCATCTTCCTTATAAACATAAGTATCATATAATCCCAAGGGGCGAAATACCTGCTCCGTCATAAAGCTTTCATAGCTTTGACCTGACACGACCTCAATAACCAACCCCAATACATCATAGTTAACAGTTCCATACTTGTATTGCTCACCGGGGGGAAATGCTAGTTCAGTGTCCACCAATATTTCCACTGTTTTTCGCAACATATCTGGTGTACTGCCCTGGGGGATGCTTTGGATATGTTTTCGATTTATCAAGCCACTGGTATGATGTAAAAATTGATTAAGTGTAAGGCTCTGCATATCAACGGACATCCCTTTGTACTTCATAGTAAGCCAAGGTAAGTATTTATGAACAGGGTCGTTCATGGACAATAGTCCCTGCTCCTCTAACAGTAAAATAGCATAATGCAATTGAAATCTAGATAACTTCCTTAAAAATATATCTGCAATACAAATATAATCCAAAAGTAATTACTAAAATGAAAAAATCAAATACCGCTACTCTAATTCCTAATGCATACCACCGATTCCTAAATGCAAATGTCAATATCAATAATATCGCATCTGCAATAGTAGAAATCAATGCTAAGTTTTTAGAACGCTCGTCTTTCAATATTAATAATATTGGAGATATAAACCCTGCTAACAAGTTTACAATCCAAAACACCATAAAATATAATGGATAATTTGTGAAATATTCAATTACCACTTGTCCATATCCATGAGACGCAAAATACGCTTTATTATGCGATAACATCATAAAGAAATCATAAATCCCCATAAAATACATGAATATCATAAATATGGAGACAATCCAAAGATGCCATTTTCTACTTACCATTATACATCACCCTGCTTATTGGAGATATTAGGAAAAACTGCATCCATAATTTCTTTTGCAGTTTGAGTAAACAATTCTCTAGGTACTAATGCAATACCTTTTGTATTTGGATTTTCATCGCCTAAAACTACTAAAACGTCTCCAGTCTCTAGATTCAATGTTTCGCGTGCTTCTTTTGGAATTACAACTTGTCCACGCTCACCAATAATTGTAGTACCAAATAAATACTTTCCTTTAGGAGCAATACCTACTTCCTCATCTCCATTATTATGATGTAGCAAATCATCGACAGTAACATCATATAAATTTGCTAACTCTAGACAATTTAGAATATCAGGAATGGATTGAGATGACTCCCACTTAGAGATAGCTTGCCTTGATACATTTATTTTATTAGCTACATCTTCCAATGTCATGTTGTTAGCTTTACGTAAAAACATCAGGTTGTTTCCAATATATACTTTCTTATCATTCATGCTTTTCATACATTTCATACCCCCTTTTCCTTATTGTATAGTTGTTAAAATTAAAAAACAACCAACTTGATATTACCTTTTTTGTTATCATCAGTTGACAATATGCTAAATGTCACTGGAATGCCAAACTTTAAAAATAAAAAAGGGACTCATAACGAGTCCCTATATAATATGAATGTCTTCAACACCTAATGACATTGACCACTTTTAGATGAAGAACATAAAATTATCAGCATCCCTTTGCTTTTCAGTCTCTACAACTAAATCATACAAGGTAACCTTTTCAAGACTCACCTTAATATCACGGCTAAGACTCTCAAAAACAACTTTTTGCATGGCCGCCTCTAAGGCTGCTACTGCTGGAACAGTTTCTTCTGTTTCTTCAAATAAAGCCGTCTCAATGGCTGATAAAACCTCAAAGACCGTTGTCTCCTTTGGCTCTTTAATTAGTTTATAGCCACCTTGTGCACCTTTTATTGATGTAACAACCTCTGCTCTTTTTAGTAGGGAAAACACCTGCTCTAAATAAATTTTAGAGATATCTAGTGCCTCCGCAATTCTTATAATTGTAATATATTCTCCTGTATGATGAAGCTGAGCCATGTAAACCATTGATGCCAAGCCGTATCTTCCTTTTGCTGATATTCGCATTTTATTCACCCATTCTATAGTAGTTTTGTATACATATATGTTACATAAAAATAATATTAAAGTCAATGTTATAGCTAACATATATGTATTGCTGTATCATTTACTATAGTTAGTTCATCTGCTATTTTTAGATCTTAACTTAGCCATTTCATATAACATCTGCGGGACATCTTCCCCTAGGACTTCTTTTACAGGTTCACCAAGCACTGTCTCATTAAATCCTTTTCTACCGCCTTGAAAAACTGTATAGACATCTTTTATAACACCATCTATCCTGGCTTTTTTCCCACATAATCCAATTTCAGAAATTTGGTGTGTGGCGCAGGAGTTTAAGCATCCAGATATGTGTATATGAGGCAATGCACTTTGAACATTTGGCGAAATTCTTTTAAATCGTTTGTAAATATTCTCTATTAAAGCCTCTGTATTGGCAATTCCTATTTGGCAGACACTAGCTCCTGTACAGACTGTCATTTTAAGAACAGTTTGATCTAAATTTAATTTCTCAACTTTAGCTAATAGTCCATCAGCTTCTTCGCCGTTTAGATTGATACTATAAAACCCTTGATCCATGGTACGCCTAATCT
>CAYUEJ010000251.1:0-3068 GCA_964442565.1 uncultured Candidatus Epulonipiscium sp. | reverse complement strand
TTAGAGTACATTGATCCGAGACTAGAAAAACTAGGCTTGCTATTTGGAAACACAGGGCAAGAAGAGAAGAATAAGGAGGTTTAGACCATGGCAGTACCAAAACGCAAATCGTCCAAGGCAAGAAGGGACAAAAGAAAAGCAAACTGGAAATTAACAGCTCCTAATTTAGCAACATGTACAAAGTGTGGAGAACTTACAATGCCACACCATGCTTGTAAAGCATGTGGAACATACAATAAAAGAGTTGTTTTAGACGTAGAGTAATCAAAAAAGACAGCTTATGGCTGTCTTTTTTATATAGTATAAAAGTAAGGATGATATAAATGGCTAAAATTGCTATTGATGTTATGGGCGGTGACAATGCGCCAGTAGAGATAATTAAAGGTTGTGTAGATGCTAGTAAGGAAACAGATTCAACCTTAATACTTGTTGGTAATAAAGATATTATTGCAAAAGAACTTAAAAATTATACATACCCAGAAAATCGCATTGAAATCGTAGATGCAAAAGAAGTTATTACCATGGAAGATTCACCAACTATGGCAATACGCAGAAAAAAAGATTCATCTATGGTTGTAGGTCTTAAGTTAGTTAAGGATAAAAAAGCGGATGGATTTGTAAGTGCAGGCAATACAGGAGCACTTTTAGCTGGTGGAACATTTATTGTAGGTAGGATAAAAGGTGTAGAAAGACCAGCCCTTGCTTCGTTAATACCTGTAGATAAAGGTTTTTCACTTCTTATGGACTGTGGGGCTAATGCGGATGCTAAGGCTAGTTACCTCATGCAATTTGCCCATATGGGTAATATCTATATGAAGGAACTTATGAATATAGAAAATCCATCCATAGGGCTTATTAATATAGGGGTAGAGGAAGAAAAGGGTAATGCACTAGTAAAAGAAACCTACGCTCTTCTAAAAGAAAGTAACCTTAATTTTGCAGGTAACATAGAGGCGAGGGATATTTCTAAAGGCCAAGCAGATGTATTAGTATGCGATGGCTTTGTTGGCAATGTTGTCTTAAAGCAGATGGAAGGGTTTGGTTTATGGGTATTTAGTCTGCTTAAAGAAGAACTAACCAAAAACTGGATAAGAAAACTAGGTGCTATGATTATTATGCCAGCCCTGAAGAGCCTAAAAAATAAGTTTGACTACTCAGAGCATGGTGGGGCACCTTTTCTAGGCATTAATGGTTTGGTTATTAAAACCCATGGTAGTGCAAAAGCTAAGCAAGTGAAACACACTATTTTACAAGCAGTTAAACTAGCCCAGCAGGATCTAGTAACAAAAATAGAACAAAATATTAATATGTAAATTGGAGATACTATACCTGGGTGAAAAAGGTTAAACTAATACTTAAAAGCCTCGCAGTGCGAGGCTTTTGCTATTAAGTAAGATGATGAAATGGAAGTGATTAAATGCCTAAGGATTTTGAAATCAATATAGATTACAAGTTTACAAATAAAGAAATATTAACCGAGGCGCTAACCCATAGCTCTTATGCAAATGAGCATAAGATTAATAAAGTTAAAGATAACGAGCGCCTAGAGTTTTTAGGGGATGCTATCTTAGATTTAGTCGTTAGCGAGTTCTTGTATAAAAAACACAAGGACTTACCCGAGGGAGACCTATCTAAGCTTAGGGCTAGTATTGTATGCGAAGCTTTTTTACTAGAAGCAGCAAAGGAAATCAAATTAGGAGATTTTTTATTATTAGGTAAGGGTGAAGAACTTACAGGTGGGAGAGAGCGAACATCAGTTTTGGCAGATGCCTTTGAGGCTGTTATTGCTGCTATATATTTAGACGGTGGTATAGAAGAATCCGAGAAGTTTATCCATAGATTTATTATAACCTATATGGAATCTTTATCTAATGATAAAAAAATTGAGGACTATAAGACTCATTTGCAAGAAATAATTCAAAAAGATAGTAAAAATCCTATATCCTATGTGCTTATCAACGAAAAAGGTCCAGATCATGACAAATATTTTGAAGTAGAGGTTAGACATAACGGGTATATACTTGGTAGCGGAAGTGGTAGAACTAAAAAAGAGGCAGAGCAACAATCAGCATATGAAGCATTACAAAAACTAAAGTAATTGGTGGGGGTAAAATGTATTTAAAGAAGGTAGAAATACAAGGATTTAAATCTTTTGGTGACAATGTAAAATTAGAAGTGCCACCGGGGATTACAGCGGTTGTAGGGCCAAATGGATGTGGTAAAAGTAACATAGCAGATGCACTGCGCTGGGTGCTTGGAGAACAAAGTGCCAAGCTTCTTCGTGGTGAAAAAATGCAGGATGTTATATTTTCAGGAACAGAAAAACGCAGGGGTGTGGGCTATGCCCAGGTATCTATAACTATTGATAATAGTGAGGGTGAACTCCAAATAGATTATAGCGAGCTTGTAGTTACAAGACGCGTATACCGCTCTGGTGAGAGTGAGTATCTTATTAATAAATCTCCTTGTCGCCTAAAAGACATTCATGAGGTTTTTAGGGGGACTGGTGTAGGAAAAGAAGGATACTCTATTATAGGACAGGGTCAAATAGATAAAATACTTAGCACCAAACCAGAAGATAGAAGAAACCTCTTTGAAGAGGCTGCAGGTATTTATAAATATAAACTACGTAAACTAGAAGCAGAAAAAAAGTTGGAGAAAAAGCAAGAAAATCTAGTTAGAATACAAGATATTTTAACAGAAATAGAAAGCCGTCTTGAAACTTTAGAAGAGCAAGCCCATAAAGCAAAAAAATATATGAGGATTAGAGATGTCTTAAAAGAAATTGAGCTGAATATTTTTATATACGAAGCGGATAAAATAGATAGCGAGCTTAAGGAACTTACCTTAATCTATAATAATCTTGAAATAGAACTAGCCCAAAATAATGAGAACCTAACAAATACAAAAGATAATTATAATCAAATAAGGCTAAAACTTTCATCGTTACAAGAAACTAGTACATTGATTCAAAATGAAATTATGGATACTAGGATGAATATAGAGCAGCATCAAGGGAATATAAAATTAAATGTAGAAAAGATCAGGCAAGTTGATGAAACTGCTAA
>CAYUEJ010000250.1:0-3077 GCA_964442565.1 uncultured Candidatus Epulonipiscium sp. | reverse complement strand
TAGTTGCTAATTTTTGTGTTTGACTCCAAAAATCATTAAGGGTCCTACTAAGGGCTTCACCGTGTGGCTCCCCAAAGATTGTCTCCATTTCATCTATGGCTTCTTTTTTTGTTGAGTAGTAGCTTAGCACGGAGCTTTCTGTTCTAAATCTCCGGTCTGCAAACTCATCTCTTATCTGGCGCATCTCAGTCATTGTTACACCTATACCAACTTGAAGGGTTGACCCCCCTACTTTGCCTATATTTATATATCGGCTATCATGCTGGAGTAGCTGCTGGCGTATGTATCCTGGAGTGTTTGCGTTTGTAATATTGTGGGACGTTGCTTGAAGTCCCCTTTGGCTTGCGTTAAGGCCAGAGACCATCCGGCCCAATGATGCGATTGATGACATATTTTCACCTCTATTATTGTTTTGTATCAAAAAAACTTGTATTTGGTTGTTGTCTATCATCACCCTTATCTTGATATCCGGATGATGGGTATGCGTTCATGCTTTGTATTGCATTAAGTGTAAAATCCACAAACTCTAGGGATTGATTAATTAACCCTTCATTTGTCGCATTATGCCTCTTAATCTCTTCGATTATATCTATCAATTCTACCCTTAGTTTTCTTAGTCTTTCCTGCTCATCGGGTGTTTTGTCAAGTTTTAGGATTAAGTTTGATATTGTTAATTCTTTAAACCTTATATTTAACACATTGGAAACGTCTTTTAGGATCTCTTCCCTATTTTTTTCGAGCCTGCTAGCCCTTCCAATGAATTCTTGCTCCCTTTTTAGGACTTCTTCCAAAAATTCCATTTCCCTGTTTACGATACTATCGGTCTTGTACTGGGCAAGTGTTAGAAGTCCGGCATAACAATCTTTTTGCTCTTCTAGTATTTCTATCAAATCATGAATTAGTCCTGCCATATTATCCCTCATTTTATAATATATTAAAGTGCAAAAACAACCACTCTATATAGCACCCTCAGTGCTATATAGAGTGGTTAAAAAATTCTGCCATCATTTTTTTAGCTACCTCTTCCGCACTTACATTGTAGGTTCCTGATTCTATTTGGGACTTAATCTTCTCTACCTTTTCCGCCCTAATGTCCGGGGAGCCTTTAGCTGCCTTTAGTGCCGTTTGGAAATGCTTTGCCGTAATTGAAATTTCCAATTTATCTTTCTCGCTAACTTTCGCACCCTTTGCTGGCGTTTTTCTTGTTGATGTCGCCCCATAAATTTCTGCAATCTGTTGAATTTGATTAATCTTCATTTTGTTCACCCCACCTTATCTTAAACTTCCCACTTCTCTTTATCATGGCTTTTTTAATTGGATTAATTCTTCTCAGTAGGTATATCGGCATGCATAGGCATTGATTTTAGCTGTTCTGGCTAAAACATTTTAAAAAAGTGGTAGATAGGCCCTTTTTAGGGCACACAACCTGCGCCTAAAAGCCCCAAAAATGACTTACCTACCACACTATCGCTAGTGAGGAAAGTAGAACTTTCCTATTACAAAAAATGCTTGGTACAGCCTATTCTGGTATTTTTGCAACTGAAGTTGTGCCTACCAAAATAGAATGCACCAAGCATGCTATTATAAGAACCTTTTTAGTTATTTATCTCTTTCGTCTTAAGGCTTGTGAATCTAAGTATCTCATTTTGGTTCCTTGATTCTCCTTTGGTTTACTTTGCTTTTCCTGTTGCATGCCTTTGGCAACGGATGAAAGTTGGTTAGTCATTGTATTTCGGCAGGTATCGCAGTATCTACCCGTTACAATCCTGCTACCGCACCGCTCACAATCAAGACCTATTGGTGAGTCTTTAGATACTGTCAACCTGCCTTCTCTTAGGTATTGCTGTATTTGTCTTACAGTAACATCTAACTCTTCGCAAACCTTGGCCATTGATGCACCCGGGTTCTCGTATAAATATTCTTTTACCTTCACAAAATCTTCTTCATCTTTCCTTTTACATCTTTCACAAAGTTGTGGCCCCACTACGTGGTGGAATAATACCCTGCATCGTTTACATGTTTTTACTTCCATGAAATCCCCCCTATATAGTTTATAAGCTCAGGCTGCCTATACATACTACGCTACTATAAATCTTATGGGCTCCTGATTCTTTTAGTACTTTTGTGCACTCGTTAACAGTGCTACCTGTTGTATATATATCGTCAACTATAAGGATTACTTTATCCGGTTCAGCTAGCCTAGTTATGCACTTAAATGCACCTTTTATGTTATTAGATCTCTGCACTGGACTAAAGCCACTTTGTGGCTTAGTATCCTTACACCTTACTAATATATCATTATTATAAGGTATTTCGCTAATTTTTGATAGGTATCTTGCTAATTCTTCCGCCTGATTGTATCCTCTTTCCCTTAGCCTTTCTTCAGAAACAGGGACTGGAATGATTAAATCTACCTCATGAAAAAACGTTGTTTGCTTAAGCTGCCTATACATCTGCCCTGCAAAAAAACTTGCGTACTTCCATCTGCCCCCGTATTTAAATCTATAAAGCGCTTCTTTAATACTGCCTTCGTATGAGTAAAGTGCTATGCCTTTTTCGTATAAGTGTGTTATTTCTTCGCAGTCAATGCATAGTCCATTGTCATGGGCTAGCTGTTTCCCACATTGTTGGCACACGGGGTCTTCTATTAAAGGGTAGTCTTCTTCGCAGTAAGAACATAATAAGTTATCCACAGTCAATGGGATTATATCCTGACAAAAGGTGCATCTTGGTGGATAAAGTAGGCGCAGTGGGTATAGATAGGCTTTGTTCACATGTCACCCCTTCTTTCTTATTGTTGCTGGTGAGGCTTGCATCTTTTATTTTTCTAAATATATGGCAGTTGGCTCTGTGTCTTTAATATTTTATTGTTATTAATGGTAGTTGATTCCACTTCTTACTCTTGATTGAGCTATGGAACTTGCTTTATTGTGTCGAAATTAGCCATGTCAGGGCATCTGCTTTATGTGAGCTGCTAGGCTGGAATATCTTTCGATTTCTTTATTATTATCTACCATTTTTTGAACCGTTTCCCTAAGGCCTACAACTACAACTAAATCTTTTGCCCTGGTTACAGC
>CAYUEJ010000249.1:0-3079 GCA_964442565.1 uncultured Candidatus Epulonipiscium sp. | reverse complement strand
ATATAATCTGTATGTACCCTACTTTTTGGTTCTTATACATAGATTCTAAACGTTCTTTACCTAATTCATACTGCTCATCTTTTGCCTCTATAGCAGCTTCTAGTTCTTCCTCAGATAACTGTAATTCCTCTTCCTTTTTTTCAAGCCTATCATTAATTTCTACTAATTTACTTTCGGCATCTATAATTACCTTGTCTAAGGTCTTAATCTCCTCTTGTACATCTGATATTGCTTTAGTTTTTTGTTCCAATTCTTTTTTTGTTTGTTCTATTGAACTTTTTACATTGCTTAATTCCTTTTTCTTAGTATCTATCTTAGAAGCATACACAGGAAATGGCAATACAATTGTAAGTACTAATAATATTGCTGTAATCTTACGCATGGATATAATCCCCCTTATACCTGCAAATGTTTTCTGATTGCGATAACACTACCAATGGCACCTATACTAACACCCATTACTAGGCACAACGGAATAAAACCTGACAAAATTATGGATATTTCTTGAAGCTGTATAGACTCCATAATTAACCCAAAACTATTGCCAATGGCATTTGTTGTCCATGAATATGCACTCCATAATGCAAAAATGGGAATAATACCACCTATTAATCCTATAATAACTCCTTCAATCACAAAAGGTGCCCTAATAAACCAATCTGCTGCACCTATATATTTCATAATGTTGATTTCCTTTCGTCTTATGTAAACAGTTAACTTTATAGTATTTGACATAAGTAATATCCCCACTACTGTAAGGCTAGCTATTACAATCATACTAATTAAACGAATGCTCTTATTAAGCTGAACTAGCATAGGTGTTTCTGCTTGAAAATAGCTAAGCTCAAGCTCACTATACTCTTCTAAGGCCTTAATAACACTTTCCTGATTTTCTAGAGTATCCATTTTTATTTCAAAGGAGGCTGGTAAGGGATTGTCTTTTGTAAACTGCTCCATAATATTTTCAATTTCAGAGCCTTCACTAAATGATCTTAGGGCGTCATCTTTAGAAATATGTGTAACTACTGTTACATACGGTATTTTCTCTATTTTTGTCTTTAGCTGTGTAATCTTTCCCTCTGTTAAATCCTCGCTTATATATGCCGTAATACCAATTGTAGATTCTATTTGCTTTAATATGTAATCTACGTTGGCTGCTATTGAGTATGATATCCCAAGTATTATCAAACATAATACTATTGTCCCAATTGATGCCAGGGACATTAGTCTATTCTTCCAAATACCTATGATTCCTTCTTTTGTTAGATATTTGATAGTCCTAATCTTCACAGTCATACCCTCCCTCACATAAATCTCTTACAATTCGTCCTTTATCGATTTCGATAACTCTTTTTCTGAGGGTATTAACAATCTCTCTCTCGTGTGTTGCTACAACAACAGTTACACCCCTGCTGTTTATATCCTGTAATAGCTTCATTATTTCCCAAGCAGTTGTAGGGTCTAAGTTACCTGTAGGCTCATCTGCAATTAAAATAGGGCTATTATTGGCAATAGCCCTTGCCAGAGCCACACGTTGCTGCTCCCCACCCGAAAGCTGATGTGGGTAGCAGCGGAACTTCTTAGCTATACCTACTAAGCCTAGCACCACAGGTACAGTTCTTCTAATCTCTCTTGGACTAGCTTCCACTACCTGCATTGCAAAGGCAACATTATCGTATACTGTTTTATTTGGCAATAATCTAAAGTCCTGAAATACAATACCTATATCTCTTCTTAAGTATGGGATTTGCCTCCTCTTTAGCCTTGTTATATCTTTATTGTTAACCATAATACGCCCACTTGTTGGTTCTTCTTCTTTTAGCAAAGTCTTTATTAGTGTTGACTTACCTGAACCACTGCTCCCTACAATAAATACAAATTCACCCTTTCCTATAGACAGACTTACATCATCCATTGCCTGTGTTCCATTAGGGTATGTTTTACTAACATTGTGCAAACTTATCATTGTGTTCCCCCAGTAATGCTAATTAATTATATTGCTGATTAAAGGTGTTTCTCTCCATATACCTCATATATTGACTTACCATAATTGTAATCTTAAATGTTATAGCATCATCAAATTTACGAAGGTCAAGACCTGTTGTCTTTTGTAATTTATCTAATCTATATACTAAGGTATTTCTATGAATATATAACTGCCTTGATGTTTCTGAAACGTTCAAGCTATTTTCAAAAAACTTATTAACTGTGTTTAGTGTTTCATCATCAAATTGATCTATTTGCTTACCTTGTAATACTTCTTCGATAAACATCTGACATAGTTGAAGTGGTAGTTGATATATAAGCCTTCCTATGCCTAGCTCAGAGTAAGTTCCAATATGGCTTGCACTATTAAATATCTTACCTACTTCAAGCGCCATACTAGCTTCTTTATACGAACGTGATACGTCTTTTAAATCTTCTACAATTGTACCAACTGATATATATATATTGCTTATATCTTCCGAGGAAAGTGTATCAAAAATAACCTTAGCTGTATTTTGAATATGGTTAAGATCCTCGCCCTCTTCTACTTCTTTAACAAGGATTACACTTTTTTCATCTACTGCTGTTACAAAATCCTTAGTCTTATCTGGGAACATATTCCTTAGTATCTCAGGTATATTAGATTCCCTACTATGATAAGACTCTATTAAAATAACAACCCTACGCACAGCATTTTCAATATGCAATTTTTTTGCACGGTTATAGATATCTACTAATAGCAGATTATCAAGCAGCAAATTTTTAATGAAGTTATCTTTGTCAAATCTTTCTTTATAAGCCACTAGAAGGGTCTTAATTTGGAATGCAGCAAGCTTACCTAGTTTATAGGCTTCATCATCCTCACCATTGACTGCGATTACATACTCCACTGTATATTCATCATAAATCTTAAAGTAGTGGGCCCCTTGCATCTCTTGACTGTCGGCATTAGAGATTATAAAGTCCTCTACTTCTGGTCTATACTCCCCTACCGTACCTTCTATAGTTGTAGCTACTATTCTTGAATCATCATCTAAAATACTAAAATCTCGTCTTGTAATACCTTTTAAACCATCAATTGTATTTTGTAAAA
>CAYUEJ010000248.1:2148-3082 GCA_964442565.1 uncultured Candidatus Epulonipiscium sp. | reverse complement strand
CGGCTTATCCTCTGGCTTTGGTTCAGGCTTTACTTCAGGTTTAGTCTCTGGTTTTGGATCAGGCTTTACTTCAGGTTTAGTCTCTGGTTTAGCTTCTGGCTTTGGATTTGGTTTTATAACTATATCCTCGCACCAATCATAACCAGGGGCATTAAATTTTAGGTTTCCTTTTACGTTCCTATAACTATGCTTATATGACCTACTATAATTTGCTTTATTTCTTTTATTTACGTATGTAGCCGCAAAACTCTGCTGAGATTGTAATCCCAATGAAAGAACTGTTGCACCTACAAATGATAGTAATACCGCTCTCTTCTTCATACTCATATCTGAACTCTCCTTTTTTGTGTGTGTATTTTTTCAAAGGGTTTAACTAAGTTAATATGTTTCTAACTTAATAACTCTTTGTTACAAAATTATAACATAAATATTAAATATAATTCAACTCTTATTTGATATTTATACCAGGAAACTTATTCCAACACACTTAGGACAAGTGAAATAGGGTATATTATACTTTCAACACTTTTGCAGCGTATAATGGGGGATTTTATATTTTCAACACTTCCAATACATAAAATGGGTATATCATGCTTTCAACACTTTTGCAGCGCTAGCTGTGTGTGTTGAAAGTATGATATACCCATTGAGATTTATTATAATAGTGTGGCAGATAAGTCCTTTTTGGGGCTTTTCAACGCTAGTTGCTTGCCCCAAAAAGGACTTATCTGCTACTTATTTATTTACCGCAGCATTTCTTGTATTTCTTACCACTACCACATGTACAAGGCTCATTACGGCCAATTCTCTTATCTTTAATAACTATCTTAGAACGATTATAATCTTTCTTAATTTGAATACGCTTTTCATTTGATAAAATATCGTTCCATTGTTCTAAACCATATAACCACTCTGCACCTGCATCTAGCATGTT
>CAYUEJ010000248.1:0-2138 GCA_964442565.1 uncultured Candidatus Epulonipiscium sp. | reverse complement strand
TTAAATAAAGTCTTTCATAATCTATCTCAAACTTTACTACAGAATCTGCAGTTAATGTCTCTAGCTCATATTTATCTTCAATACTTTCATTAATTCCATCTACAAACCCTAAAAATTCTACGTCATCCATATCAAACTTCTTACCAAGTGATGATATCGTTCCTTCTACTACTTCATCTCGGTTTGAAAGAATATGATCATAAACGTCCTTTTCTTTCATTAAATATTTCTCTATGATGTTTTTGTACTCTTCGTCTGTTTTAGTTCCTTCACCATATTTATCCCATTGTTCATATAATGTCATTTCTTTATTCCTTTCTAGTTTACCCTGTGTTTCTTTTATTACCATGTATTATTATACCTAATATCATTTTAAAATGCTATCATCTTCTATAGTAAGCCTAAAAATTCCCTTATTACTTTAGGCATCTCTCCTGTTTCACATACTATATTATGCTCAATTTTTCGGTTTTCAAGTCCATTAATACCTTCTGGAATCTCCCCACCAATTAAATCGTTCATTTTACCTACAAGTTCAAACTCGTTGACTCCTTTATATGTCTCAGAGTCCAGGGCCTCCATTACGCTACTTGGGAACTTATAAGGACTTGCTGTAGAAACTATAACTGATACAGTCCCATCATTAGTTTTCTCTTTATACTCCTTATATGCTGCATAAGCCACTGCTGTATGTGTATCCATTAAGTAACCTGTACTATCATATACCTCTTTTATGGCTTTTTGTGTTTCCATATCGTCTGTATATCCACCATAAAAGTCCGATAAGTTTTCTTTCATTTCACTATTAATTGTGTATTTGCCTTGTGTTTGAAGTTGCTCCATAAGCCTTGCTGTTTCATCTGAGTCATCATTAGAAGCAAAGTAAAGTAGTCTTTCTAAGTTGCTTGAAATTAAAATATCCATTGATGGTGATATAGTAATATGGAAGTCTCTATTCCTATCATAACTGCCATCTTTTAAGAAATCATATAATACTTTGTTGTTGTTAGATGCACAAATCAAGTTTCCAATTGGAAGACCCATTTGTTTAGCATAGTATGCTGCAAGGATATTTCCAAAGTTACCAGTAGGCACAACAACATTCATCGTATCGCCTTCCTTGATTGTTCCGTCTTTCAGTAGCTGTGAATAGGCATGGAAATAATATACTACTTGTGGAACAAGCCTTCCTATATTTATAGAGTTAGCTGATGAGAAAACATAGCCATTTTTATCTAGTTCTTCTCTAAACTCTAAATCTGCAAATATGTTTTTTACCCCTGTTTGGGCATCATCAAAATTACCATTTATTCCGATAACACATGTGTTTTCGCCTTCTTGAGTAATCATTTGACGTTTTTGTATCTCACTTACACCTTCTTGTGGGAAAAACACAATGATTTTCGTCCCTGTAACATTGGCAAATCCTTCAAGTGCTGCCTTACCAGTATCCCCCGATGTAGCTGTTAATATTACAACTTCTTTATCTAATTTAGAATTCTTAGCAGCAGTCATCATTAAATATGGCAAAATGGAAAGAGCCATATCTTTAAATGCTAATGTTGGTCCATGAAAAAGTTCAAGGAACTTTAAGTCCCCTGCCCCATGGATTGGCGCAATTACGGGTGTATCAAACTTTGAATCATAGGCCCCGCTAATACAACTTTTTAAATCTTCCTTAGAAAAGTCCCCAAAATATTGTTTCATAATACTATATGCTAACTCTTTATAGTCCATTTCTTTTAGTTCTTCTAATGAAAAATCCATTTCTGGAATATCTTCTGGAACAAAAAGCCCACCATCGTCTGCAATTCCTTTAAGTATTGCCTCAGTAGCTGTTACACCCTGAGCCCCACCTCTTGTACTTCTATATGAAATCATTTGTATCCTCCTCATGTACATTTTTATTCTTTATTGATTATACCACATTATATACGGATATTTCACTATATTTCAACTTTCGACCACTTTTTTAATCTTATAGACAGGATAATATTTTATACTATGTTTTTTTTGACCCGTATGTAACATAAGTTCTAATCTATGCATAATCTATATTAGAGATTTCTCTTATGGCATACGCCCTATAAGTCTCAAATATATTGATTAATATTAATTTTAGGAGGTATTTGTATGAC
>CAYUEJ010000247.1:0-3109 GCA_964442565.1 uncultured Candidatus Epulonipiscium sp. | reverse complement strand
GACCACTTGTCAGCGTGTTCTGCCATATCTGATGATGGTGTGATAGGATAAATCCCAGCAACTTCTGTAAAAGCATAAGCAACGTGTGCTGCTGCCGCATTTCCATCCATTGTTTGCATTACTTTTGCCATTTAATTTCCTCCTGAGTAAAGTGATTTTACAATATAACTTAAGAATACATGATACTGTATACAATCATTATAACATCATTAGCAATTCGATACAATGATTACAAGTATAATTTTCTATTTTACGACAAGTTGATAGAAAATTAACATTAAATCTCGTTTTTTCCCGGCTTTACAAGTGCAAAACTGACAATCATAGCAACTAGGTAAAGGGCTAGTGTTACATATAGCACATTGTTATATGAATTTGTCTTCTGAATAATAAAAGCACTTAATTGGTTTCCTGTTAAGCCTGCTATGGCCCAAGCTGATAATGCAAGACCGTGAACAGTACTAATACTCTTCATTCCAAATCTATCTGATAGTAGTGTAGGGAGATTTGAAAACCCACCACCGTAGCCAGCATTAATAACACATAATAATATTATAACTAATACAGTCATACCATTATTAATACCATTAGTTAAAAGAACTAATGCTGTAAATGCTATTGATAATGCAAATATAATTTTATAAATAGTGTTCCTATCCTTTAGCTTATCTCCCGCAGCTGAGAAAAATAAGCGTCCACCTGCATTAAAGACAGCTGTTAAAGAACTAACAAGTGCAATCCCACTAAAACCTATAAATGTTAGGATATCTTTCTCCTGGGAAATAAGTGCTAAACCGCAGGTAATATTAATATAAAACATAATCCAAATCCCTATGAATGTTTTATTTTTAAATACTGCCATAGGGCTTGTTCCCCCTGATTTTTCTTCCTCTTCTACCCATCCCTTAGGTTTTTGAAGAAGCAAATGGCCTGCAAACATCATAACAAAATACATAATAGCTAGTACAAAAAATAATTTATATATTTTTGTTGGATCGGCAAGTGATCCGTCTGCATTAACTGGGCCTTGAAGGATTTCTATTATTGGGCTTGCTATAACTTTAGCTAAGCCAAAGCCTGCTACTGCAAGTCCTGTTGCTAGGCCTTTTTGTTTATCAAACCATAGCATTAAGGTTTTAACCGGTGATAAATAACCAACACCTAACCCTATACCCATTATTAGTCCATAACAAATATAAATCCCAATTAGAGATTTTTTGTAGATGAAAAATCCTGTTCCTGCCATACCTATACCAAAGCAAATGGCTGCAACTAATGATGATTTATGAATATCTTTTTCTACAAACTTTCCTGAAAATGCTGCTGACATACCTAGTACAAAAATTGCAATACTAAATGCCCACTCAACTTGGCTATTGCTCTTTCCTATATAGGACGCAATATTCCCCTTTAACAAAGACCAACAATACACACTACCAATACTACTGTGAATTAATAACGCTGGCACCGCAGCTCTCATCCACTTGTTTTGAATCTTATCCATTTTCAACGACCTTTCCACTTAAATTATAGTATTTAATATATCGTATACAGTATACAACTTTTGATTTGCTTTATCAACAGGCTAAGACTTTTTTTTAGTCTACTGCCTTCATTGAGTCTACCATTTCGATATTTTTAAGCTTTTTATACATAATAACATCTACAATTAATGAAAAAAACAGTGTGATTATAGCTGATAATATAAAACTATAATTAGATATATTCCTACCAAACATTAAGTCCACCGATTCCCCAATTTTAATTATAAATCTATGGAGCCAGGCCCCCAGCACAAGCCCTAAACCCGTTCCAATAATACTTAGGATCCCTGTTTCCCTATATATATAAGCTGCAACTTCCTTGTTATGAAATCCAAGAACTTTTAATGTAGCCAGCTCTTTTTTTCTCTCTTCTATATTTATATTAGTCAGATTATAAAGCACAATAATAGCAAGTCCCCCAGCTGCTAATATTAAAACAACAACTATAAAGCTTATGCTTTCCAAGAGATTATCATAGGTTTCTTTTGTTTGTGAGTTAAATTCGGCACTAAGGGCAGTATCTGATGCCAAAATTTCAACTATGCTTGTATCTTTTTCTGCAGCGCTACTTATAGAGGTTTTAATTATTAAGGTATCATATGAAATATCATCATTAAAGGCCTTAACATAGTCTGTTTTATTAGCATAGGCATAGCTCCCCACATAATTTTCTGTAATTCCAGTTAATGTGAACTTTGCCTTTTCATCATCTGGGTTCTCAAGCACAAAGGTGTCCCCTACCTTTATGCCTAACGATTCTGCTAGTTTTTCCGTGACCACAACTGATGATTCATTAAAAGTTAGTGACTCCTTACTTTTTCGCTCCCTAAGTGCAATAAACTTTTTAAACTTTTGGGATTCCTTAGGCACTATAATCTTTGTGTCAAAAACCTTGTCTTTATAACTTATTTCCCCATCTTCACCAAACAGCTGCGTATAATCTTTGACTTTATCCTTGTTATTTAAAAACTGCTCTAAAACCTTATCACTTTTATCAGAATCATCTAACTCTACAGTAAGATCATACATTAATATTTCTTCAAATTGTGTATTTGCAATATCAGATATAGAGTCCCTAATACCAAATCCAGCAACAATCAAAGCAGTGCAACCTGAAATTCCTATTACTGTCATAAAGAAGTGTTTTTTGTAACGAATAAGGTTCCTAGCTGTGGCCTTATAGGTAAACTTCATTTTAGACCATATAAAGGTAATATTCTCAAGGAAAATACGTTTTCCAGCCTTAGGTGCCCTAGGTAACATAAGTGTTGCTGGTTTTTCTTTAAGCGCATGCTTAGTGGCTGAAACTGTAGCCCCCATTGTACTAATAATCGCTAGGGTTGATGCGATAATTGCGAAGTTCCAACTGAATTTATTAATAAGGACTGGTAGGTTATACATATTTGCATATGTACTCCATATCAGTGTAGGTAGTATCCTAAATCCTGTTATAAGACCAAATACACTACCTAACAAACTCGCAACCCCACAGTAAATAACATATTTAGATATAATCACAGAATTGGTATAACCTAGTGCTTTTAGCGTCCCTATTTGGGTTCTGC
>CAYUEJ010000246.1:0-3130 GCA_964442565.1 uncultured Candidatus Epulonipiscium sp. | reverse complement strand
AAAGGTTTTTTGAGCGTATTATATGTATATCATCTAGAAAAGGTCCTGGAACTATAGAAGTTATACTAGATGGCATAACATTAGGTGATTGCAATGTTTATTAAAACTATAGGAATGGGCTGTATTATTGTTAGCAGCGCAATTTTAGGATTATATATAGATAAAGTAAAAAAATACCGCATAGATGACCTTGAAGACTTAAAAAAAATACTATATATGCTACACGGAGAGGTAGCTTATTCTATAACGCCACTTCCCCTGGCACTTAAAGAAATAATAAGAAAAAGTCAGGCTAGGATTGACTGTATATTTAAAGAACTTTTAAGACTAATAGATAATAAAACAGGGGAAGGTATTTCGGTACTTTGGAATCAGGCTATTACAAGCCAAAAGCCTAATATTTATTTAGAAGAAGAGGACATTAAAAACCTTGCATCTTTTGGACAAACCCTGGGCTATCTAGATAAAGAAATGCAAAAAAAGAATATAGAAATAACACTAGGATATATCGAGGGACAAATTAAAAGGCTAGAAAAGCAGCAAGAGAAAAATGGGCGCTTATATAGGAGCCTTGGAATTTTAGGAGGCTGCCTATTATGTATTTTGCTTTTCTAAGAACTGATAAAAGGGGATGAGAATAAGATGGATACGATTATAATATTTAAAATTGCTGGTATGGGTCTCATGGTTTCAATCCTTAATATTATTTTAAAAAAATGTGGCCGGGATGAAGAGGCCTTCTTTGTAGCCTTGGCTGGAACAATTATTGTTTTTTTATGGCTTGTGCAATATATAAGTCGTTTTTTTGATGCCATACAAACCTTATTCTTATTTTAGGGGTGATATCTTGGGGATTATTCAAATTATTGGTATTGGAATTGTGGCAACTATACTATCGTTAACAGTGGGTAAACAAGATTCAACCTGGAGTTTCTATATAAGATTTGCAACATCCTTGATAGTTATATTATTTGTAATCTCCCAGCTATCAGGTATTTTTGATACTGCTAGTGATTTAGGAAGAAGGGCTAATGTAGATACACCTTATATGGCCATAGTTTTCAAGATTATAGGAATTGCCTATATTTCAGAATTTGGGGCAGGCTTATGTAAAGACGCGGGAGAAAACTCTATAGCATCTAAAATAGAGTTTGCAGGTAAGGTTATGATATTAACAACTTCAGCACCTGTGATTTTAGCCCTTATGGATTTAATCACAAGTATGCTTTAATCTTTAGGCGGGGTGACAAATGAAAAAGATTATTTATATAAGCATTATGATTATATTAGTGGCTAAGATGCCCATCTACGCAGATCAGGATATAAATACCATTATTAATAAGCAAATAAATACGCTAGACTTATCAGAATCAGAAAAAGCAATAGAAAAAGCAAAATCAGAAGAAACAAACCAGTACCTAGAGGCATTTGATATAAAGAAATATATGTTAGATTCTATTAAGGGAGAGCAAAACATAAGCCTAGCTGGAATATTAAAAGGGATTATGGGTTTGGCGTTTGGGGAAATGGACTCATATATAAATCTTATGGGAAGATTAATTGTTCTTTCTGTTTTTTGCACAGTCTTATCTACACTAAGCAATTCTTTTCAAAGTAAATCTACATCGGAAGTTGCGTTTTATGTTTGCTATATTATACTTGTTTTAGCATTATCCCAGTCATTTATGATATCTATGGAAATAGCTAGTAGGACAATAGATAAAATGGCCCTTGTTATGCAGGCTTCAATACCTGTTATGGTTACCTTATTAATATCTACAGGCAATATTGCAAGTGGAAGCATCTTCCAACCAATAGTAATCTCATCAATTCAAATAGGGACAGCCATTATAAAAAATCTTGTACTGCCACTAGTCTTTTTCGTATCAGTCCTGCAAATTGTAAGTAATATAAGTGATGATTTTAAAATAGATACCCTTGTGGAACTAGCATATTCTGCTATTAAGTGGATTTTAAGAGGGATAGTTACACTGTTTGTGGGGATAATGGGCATCCATGGTTTAACAACACCCTTTGTAGATGGAACCCTTAACAAGGCAGCAAAAGGTATGACTTCAGCCTTGGTGCCAGTTGTAGGTGATGCCTTAAGTGGTACCGTTGATTTAGTTATGAACTGTGGTGTTATTGTAAAAAACTCCTATACGGCCGGGATAATTATAGTCCTGCTGTTAATCTGTGTACTTCCTTTAATTAAAGTATTCCTGTGCATGGCTGTTTATCAGTTAACAGCAGCTATAATAGAGCCTATTTCAAATAAAAGAATTGCTAAATCTATGTCTGGAATGGGTAAGGCAACAGGATATTTACTTGGGACACTAACAACGGTTATGGTCTTATTCATATTAAATATGCTTATACTAGTAGGGGTTAGCAATATAACGGCAATGATGAGATAGGAGGGCCTATGTTACAAGCAATATCACGCTACACACAAAATATTGCAATGATTATTATATTCGTAAGTGTTATTAATCTAATTATGCCAAATGGCAGCTTTGAAAAATATATTAAGATGGTTCTTGGGCTTATTGTAATTATAACTATTTTGGCACCTATTAATACATTTGTTTTTAAAAACAAGCCAGATTACACAGATATTTTAAAAAGATATGAGATTGACATTGAAAACACATCTATGAAAGTCCAAAGTGGGCAATATTTAGAAAGCCAAAAAGATATAATACTAGAAAATTATAAAGAGCAGCTAATACCACAAATGGTAGGTATTGTTGAAAAGAATGGGGATCTAACAGTGCTAGAAGTAGATATGGGCTTTAATGAAGATGTAGACTCAGCTGAGTTTGGCAAGATAACAGATATTGATATGCTTGTTGAAAAATCGGGGGCAGAGCCAAGCACTAAAGTTATTAAAGTACCTAAGATTAAGGTTGGTACAAAAAAAATCCAAAGTTATAGCAAGGATCAAATAGATGGACAAATAGAAGAAAAAATAAAAACTTCTATAATTGACTTCTATAATTTGCCTAATGCTAATATAAATATTATAGTACAAAAGAATTCCTAGAGAGGTGATAATGTGAAAACACTAGGCAAAAATACAATTTATAAAATACTAGGCCTACTAGTAACAGGTATTGTACTTCTTATT
>CAYUEJ010000245.1:0-3142 GCA_964442565.1 uncultured Candidatus Epulonipiscium sp. | reverse complement strand
CCCGTTTTTAAACCTTGTTGATAAATAGTCAAAAAGCCAAATTTCCATATAAGTTGTCCACCTGGAATAAGAAATATTTGTGCAAGCAAAATAATAGCGGCTATAATTGTAACTGCTTTAAGTGCTTTTATACATTTCCCCAATACACCACTTGCCATATATAAAGCGGGGACTACTAAGAACCATGGAATAAGGAGTAGTGCCAATTCTAGTTCAGTTAGATAAATAGTCCCAATTATAAATGTGCAAATCGTATAAAGGACAACGACTAAAAATTTTGTTGCGGGATATAGACCCTCCAATTTGTTTGCTTTATTGATTTGAATCCTTTCTATATATGTTTTTTCCATAATTGTCCCCTTTATTAACTATTAAGTATTAAGTGATTAATTGTTCATCTGTTGAATTAGAATGCCTTCGGGAGATTAGGTTTTCAAATTTAGTTTTTAATATATAGACTTCCACAAGCAAATTTTACCAGTGTACGTGGTGGAATTACTTTGATTACGGCCCATGATAGGGCAAATGAAATAATACGATCTAGAACAGTGAAAATACCTTCTGTCCCTAAGAATGCCGCCCATATATTCACACCTGCTGCCATCGCCGCCGCAGTAATGATAGAAGTACCGCCTCCTGTTACTCCCCCATAAACTAATACCACAATTGGAGCTGATGAAATAATGGATGTTGCTGCCATAATAAGCATGGATAAAATCCACTTCCACCATGTATTAAACATTTTTTTCCTTGCCAAGTAACCAGTTACAAGGCCAGCTAAAAGATTGACAGGAATAAAAGCAAAATTCACTGGGTTTGCAATACCCGTTACAATATTGGTTAATACACCTGTGACCGCACCAACCCATGGCCCACAAAGCATAGCTGTGAAAATAGTTCCAATAGTGTCAAGGTACATAGGTAGTTTCAAAAGGGATGCTAATTGACCACCTACAAAGTTGACCGCAACACCCACCGGTATTAGTAATAGTGCTAACATTGAAAAGTCTTTCTTGATTGAATACTTCATTTTATCCATTTTTATTCCTCCTCATCTTAATAATTTCTCCCCTGCATTCCTATTCTACGAACAAATCACCTTGCAAAACACTGAAAGCTATCTTTCAAACCAGCTGCTTGTCACTTATTACATATTGCTAGTTTTTGTGTTTTAGTTGACTTTATTTTAGCATTGTTTTACGATGTAATCAATGACACTTGTCATTATATCTGTAATATCTTACATTTATTTCATGATTATAGAAGGCGGTTATAACTTATGGACAAAAACATGAAAGAAGCCCTAAAAATAATTTTTGATAATGACTATGATGCATCTGACCCAAGGCCCCAATTATTGCATTTAGTTCCCCCCGGGAGTTTATATATTGTTAAGAAACATCAAATAATAATTGAACAAAATACTCCTGCAAAGTTTTTTTACTTTCTATTAAGCGGAAATGCTTCTGTTTTAAATAGTATAACTTGGGCTACTAATAATGTTGTTGACACCGTACACTCACTGGATGTACTGGGACTTGTCGAATACCTCAATAAAATTCCAACATACACGGCCTATGTTGTTGCTCTGGAGAATTGCTATGTACTAAAGGTTCCCGTGGAAAAATTTTCTAGAGCCATTCAGAAAGATGTCTCCCTTTGCTATAATACACTTCAAATTTTTGCGAGGGTTGCTTCTGATAATATGAACCGTGCAGAAGTAAAGGCTTTACTTCATCCAAAGGAAACACTTGAATATTATCTTTTTTTGCAAGCCCAGGCAAATGGTATCCCCTATACCTTACCTATAACTAAAAAGCTACTTTCTGAAAAATTACATATTAATCTTCGTACTCTACATCGATACTTTTCGTCTATGGAAATTGATGGAACTCTTAAGTTAATAAACAGTAAAGTAGTTATCAATCCTGAGAACTTCGAAATACTTTCTGAACGTTATGGAGATATTGTTTTATAATCTTGGGGACGGTTCACAAGTTTATGCTGTAGGTTACAATAAGCCTGTGAACCTCGTCGCTCCACTTGATTTAGCCCAACCGTGTATAGTATAATTATTTTGTATTATAAAGTATAATATTCTTACATTAAATTTTAATATTATCGTCTGGAGGAATTAAATGCAAAAATTAGTTGGAAATTGTTTGGTTGGGCAATCTGGTGGACCTACAGTTGCTATTAATGCAAGTCTTTGTGGGGTATTAAATCGTGTAATTGAAACAAATGCCTATGATACAGTCTATGGAATGGTAAATGGCATCGAAGGACTTTTACAGGAAAAATTCATTAACTTATCAGAGATTTTTGAATCTGAAGAGGAAAGAATAAGGCTTAAAACAACACCTGCAATGTTTCTTGGGTCTTGTAGGTATAAACTTCCTGATGTTAGTGATAGTCCTGAAACTTACACACAGATTTTTGAGATTCTCAAAAAACTAGATATTCAAACGTTCTTTTATATTGGCGGTAATGATTCAATGGATACTGTTCTAAAACTTTCTATTTTTGCAAAGGAACATAATTATCCTGTGCAAATTATTGGTATTCCAAAAACAATCGATAACGATTTACCTATTACAGATCATACTCCTGGTTATGGAAGCGCTGCTAAATATGTTGCAACTTCACTTCTTGAGATTGCTCACGACACTTATATATACGATATGCCTTCTGTAACAATAGTTGAAATTATGGGGCGTAATGCTGGTTGGCTAACAGCGGCGGCGGCCCTCGCCCGTAATGAATATAATGCTAGCCCAGATTTAATTTATTTACCTGAAGTTTCTTTATGCCGTAACACATTTATTGATGATGTTAAAAAACTTCAAAAACAAAGGCAAAATATTATTATAGCAGTGTCTGAAGGTGTTAAAGGTGAAGATGGGGATTACTTATCCACAAGCGGCTCTGCTGTAGATAGTTTTGGCCATAAAGCGTTATCCGGTGCTGCTACTGTGCTAGAAGACTGGATAAAGGAGGATATTGGCTGCAAAACTAGATCTGTAATTTTAAGCGTTCTACAACGAAGTGCTAGTCACATCTGCTCTGCTACAGATATTGAAGAGTCACTGATGATAGGTGCTGCTGCTGTAGATGCCGCAAATAAAGTTAACTCAGCTAAAAA
>CAYUEJ010000244.1:0-3151 GCA_964442565.1 uncultured Candidatus Epulonipiscium sp. | reverse complement strand
GCTAGATCAAATGAAAATTTTAGGTAATGCAGAGAAGATAAAGATAAACCTTCAAGATGCCTACAAATATTTAAATGACGAAAATCAAGGTACTGCAGGAGTAACCAACACACTAGGTGAGGCCATTAGTGCTATTTCTAATATTAGCGATCTCAGTCCGGAGCTTACACAAATTTATAAAGACCTTCAAAATATCGAAGTCCAGCTATGGGAAGTAATACCAGATATACGAACACTAAACGAAGAAATAGACTACGAGCCAGAAACACTTTTTGAAATCCAGCAAAGACTAGACCTTATTTATACATTAAAAAGAAAGTACGGAGATACAATAGAAGAAATATTATCTCACTATAAGCAGTTATGTGCTGATTTAGAGAACCTCCAAAATAGCGATGAAAAAAGGGAGCAAATCAGTAAAAAGATGAAAATATTAGAGTCTGAAATGACCCAGATATGCAATAAAATAAGCGAAATCCGCATAGAAAAAGCTGAAAATATATCCCAAAGAATTGAAAGGGAGCTACATGATCTTCAGATAGAAAATGCCAGGTTTGAAATCCAAGTAAGTCAAAGGCCTAAAATAAAACACAATGGTATAGATGATGTTGAATTTATGATATCAACTAATATAGGAGAACCTATGCAGTCACTTGGTAAAATAGTATCTGGTGGTGAGATGTCTAGAATAATGTTAGCCCTAAAAACAATTTTAGCCGATGTTGATGATATTAGCACCCTAATTTTTGATGAGATAGATACAGGGATTAGCGGTAGAACAGCCCAAAAAGTGGCCGAAAAACTTGCTATCATTGCAAAAAGGCACCAGGTAATTTGTATAACCCACCTACCCCAAATCGCCGCCATGTCAGACTATCATTACCTAATCGAAAAAAGTATTGATAATAGCAGACCCAATACTCATGTCACATTATTAAATCCAGAAAAAGTAGTAGAAGAAATTAGCCGTTTAATGGCAGGTGCAGAAATTACAAGCACAACCATTGAAAGTGCAAAAGAAATAAAAAATATGGCTAATAATTTTAAACACACTGTATAAAGTACCCTCAAAAAGGGTACTTTAGTTATATGACCTAAAATATAACTAAAAGTGTGGAAGTGAACATTATGATAAAAAAGAAAAAGAAAAAAATACCTAATATAATAGCTATCTTATTATGCTTGTGTTTAATAATAAGTCCCTTTGTTGTGCTCCATTACTACTTCCCCCAAAGGATCCGTTTAGTAGAAGGTCAGGAACATATTTTTGAATTTTCCTTGCCATTCGAAGCAAAACTTACCACGGAGAAGGTAGGAGTACTTAAAATCAACAATAAACCTATAGAAGATAGCAATATTATAATTAACCTAAAAGAACCATTTACCCTACAAATGGATGATCTTGGCAAGGTAGATGTCCAGTTATCACTGCTAGGATTTATACCTGTAATTAACATGAAAGTAGAGGTAATGCCTCCTACCAAGGTTATCCCCTGTGGAAATACAGTGGGGGTTAAAATCTCTACAGATGGTGTAATGGTGCTTGGGCTAGGTGCGGTTAATGGGCTAGATGACCTTAGCTATGAACCAAGCAGAGGACAACTAGAAATAGGCGACTTAATTCAGGAAGTTAACGGCACTAAGCTTTACTCTAAAGAAGACCTGATAGAATGTATAACAGAGAATGATGGCAGCCCCCTTAAGATGAAGATAAGGCGGGGTAAGTTTACCGTGCACAAAACTATCACACCCGTATATTCTAAAGATGAAGATGTATATAAAATAGGTGTTTGGGTAAGGGATAGCACACAAGGAATAGGGACAGTTACTTATTACAATCCAGAGACTAAGACCTACGGTGCCCTAGGACATGGGATTACAGATGTTGATACTAAGCAAATTATGTCCGTAAGGGGCGGGGAACTTGTTAAAACCGAGATTGTTTCAATTACGAAAGGTAGAAAGGGTAGTCCCGGAGAACTAAGCGGGGTTATTTGTGATACAGAAGAATCAACGATAGGAAGCATTAATAAAAATACCGAGCAAGGGATTTATGGAACACTATATGAACCTGGTATAGATATGCTGCAACATGAACCCATATTTTTAGCTTTTCAAAATGAGGTTGAAGAGGGAGATGCATATATACTAGCAAATATAAGCGGAGATAGTGTTGAGAAATTTAAAGTTAATATTCAAAAAATCTCTAGGTACAATAACGACATTTCAAAAGGGATGGTAGTAAGGATTGTCGATGAAAAATTGATAAATACAACAAATGGAATTGTGCAAGGTATGAGCGGAAGTCCTATTATACAAAATAATAAATTAATAGGTGCTATTACCCATGTTTTTGTCCAGGACCCTACCAAAGGATACGGAATATTCATTGAAAATATGCTTCAAAAGGAAAATGAAGTAAACTAAATACTTAAAATCCAGAAAAATCCAAAAAACCATTGCTTTTATTCTCAACATTCGTTATAATATGAATAGATTTGCAAAACGGTGTTTATATTATAATTTACTAGGGGGAATCATTTTGGAAAATAAAAAGATTAGAGTAGTAATTGTGGATGACAATCAGGACTTTTGTGAAATCTTATCAGAATACTTGGGGAGACAACCTGATATAGAAGTAGTAGGAATGGCCAATAATGGTTTGTCGGCATGTTCGGTTATAAAAATAAAGAGACCGGATGTCGTTATTTTGGATGTTATAATGCCACATCTAGATGGTATAGGTGTCCTGGAGAACATGCAGCAAGTGGAATTTGAAAAAAGACCAGTATTTATAATGTTATCTGCCGTAGGCCAAGATAAAATTACAGAGAAAGCCTTAGACCTAGGCGCAGAATACTACATTATGAAGCCATTTGATATGGAGACATTAACCAACCGTATTCGTCAATTAAAATCGACACACCAAATCATAAAAAATGGAACAACAAATAATTTAAATCATTCCAATCAATCAAGACATAAGATAATAGGTAATGAACAATCAACATATGAATTATCAGCGTTAAGTTTAGAGAAAGAAGTAACTAGCGTAATACATGAGATAGGGATTCCAGCACATATTAAAGGTTACCAATACCTAAGAGATGCAATAATTATGTCCATTAATGATATGGATATCTTAAACTCA
>CAYUEJ010000243.1:0-3177 GCA_964442565.1 uncultured Candidatus Epulonipiscium sp. | reverse complement strand
ATACCCTTTATTATATACTACAATCTGCAACTTTGATAGGGTATATTATCCTTTGGCCTTAGGGCTTGATACCAGGGCAGCTAGATAGCTAAAGGCAATTGCTGCTGCAATTCCAGATGCTGTCGCCTTTAATCCACCTGATAAAACTCCCATTAATCCTGCCTTATCTACTTCCTCCATAACACCTTTAGCAAGTGAATAGCCAAATCCCACTATTGGCACTGTGGCCCCACCACCGGCATAATCTACTAGTGGCTGGTATAAACCAAGTCCTGTTAATATCACTCCTGCTACGACATATATAACCATTATCCTACCAGTTAACAGCTTGGTCCTGTCCATTAATATTTGGGCTATAACACATATTAGACCACCTACTACAAAACTTCTTACATACTCCATTATTTTCACTTCCTTTTACTTAGTCCTCTTTCTATTGCAACTGCGTGGGCAATCCCTGGTATTGTCTCTCCCTGCTGACTAGTGCTTGGGCTATGCATGGCTCCTGTTGCAACAAACAAAATCTTATTCCACTTACCTTGCTTGATTTCCTTATATAGATATCCAGAAAACACAACTGCGCTACAACCACAACCACTCCCACCTGCATGGGTATCTTGGCTATCAGGATCATAAATCTCAATACCACAATCTGTTAGCAGATGTTCTATTTCATAGTCTTCCTTCCTAACTAACTCTATAAGCAGTTCTCTCCCATATTCACCTAAATCACCTGTAATAATAAGGTCATAATAATCTGGTGTCTTACCTGTGTCTTTAAAATGCTGGATAATTGTATCTGCTGCCCCAGGTGCCATTGCTGCTCCCATATTCATTACATCACTAATACCCAAATCAACTACTCTTCCTGTTGTAATACTTGTTATATATGGTCCACCACCTTCTTTTGAAATAACTACGGCCCCACTTCCTGTAACTGTCCATTGGGCTGTAAGATTTCTTTGTGTACCTAGTTCAAGTGGGGATCTAAACTGCTTCTCAGCCCCACAAAAATGGCTACTAGTAGATGCTATGACATAATCAGCAAATCCTCCATCTATAAGCATACTACCCAAGGACATAGATTCAGTCATTGTAGAACATGCCCCAAACACTCCAAAAAATGGAATGTTAAAATCACGAATTCCAAAAGTAGTACCTGTTATTTGATTTAAGAGGTCCCCCGAAAAAATATACTGGATATCTTCAGGTTTAAGCTTTGCATTTGCAATAACAGATTTTATTGTTTCCTTAACAAATTTACTCTCTGCTTTCTCCCATGTTTCCTCTCCCCAAAGCTCATCATCAACCTTAGTCTCAAAATAATCTCCTAGTGGCCCCTCCGCTTCCTTTGGCCCTACCGTTGAAGATGCAGCTATAATACTTGGAGGATTTTCTAATATTACAGTTTGTTTACCTACATGCTTTTTCATAAAATCACATCCTACTTAATAAAATAAGTGTCTGGCATATCCTTTCTGGTACACACAACCCTGGTTGCAAAAGTACCAGAAAGGATACGCCAGACATGCTACCCATCAGCAAAGAAAGTCCTTTTTATGGGACTTTCCTACTTAATAAAGTAATAGATAATCCCAACTACAGTGCTAGATATTATTCCATATACAATAACGGGCCCTGCTATTGTAAATATCTTAGCTCCTAGTCCAAAAACATACCCTTCAGCCTTATGCTCTACTGCAGCACTTACCATAGAGTTGGCAAACCCTGTAATCGGTATAGCAGACCCTGCCCCAGCATACTTTCCAACCTTTTCATAAAGATTAAGAGCTGTTAATGCCGAACCTAAAAATACTAGTATTACACTTGTAAACCCTGCTGCCTCTATCTCTGTAAGCCCAAATTGTATAAGCATATTAGTAATAACCTGGCCTAAAGTGCAAATTACACCCCCAACCCAAAATGCCTTAAGGGAATTCATTAGAACCTTATTCTTAGGTGAAATCTCATCCACCATCTGGGGATATTTATCCTTCATTTGATCAATTTTATTCATTATATACACCTACCTTACTTGTTGAAGTGATGGTATTAGCCAATATAGCATTGAACCTATCATCTTACCTAATCCTAAAATCACGATAATAGGTGCTATCCCACCTGCTAATTTAAATCTTCTATTCATAATTGGCAAAACATTAAGAAATTCTGCCAGGGCTACAAGCAAACTACCAATAAATATTCCATTACCTAGACCTATCACCGTTAATCCCACATTACCAAGGGGTATTGAAATAGGCCAAAAGGTTAAAAAAGCACCACTAATCCCACCAAATATAATACAGTTTTCATAAAAACGTATATACTTCCTAGTGTTAGTTCTCTCTATTAACCTGGGAACAATGCCCAGTGCTGTAATAAGAGCAAATACTGCTGCAGATACTACTACCCCACTACTAAATCCTATTAATATCATTACTGCTCTATTTAATACCATTTCTATTTCCCTTCATCGGACTCCTGTTGGAAGTATCTACAAGGCAGGCATCTATGTCTGTGTCGTACTTATTCATCTCAACTTGTATAGGCGTTGGATCATCGGTTAACTTCTTAACACCAAATTGGTTGTAAAAAACAATAATACCCACACCTCTTCCAATAGAATAAGGAATGCTAATCCAGTTGGGATTATCATTCTGAACACCTGTTAACATCTCATGCATAGAGCTAAATACTTTAGCAAGAGAAACATCTTCATGATAGGCCATTATAGTTATGGTTGAACCTATAAATAAGGTAATAGCCACAACAGCTACTTTTATGAAATTCCATAGCTTATTCTCCTTATAGTAATCTGGTAGAAATTGTAGTACGACACTCTCCTCCCCCGCATTAGAAACAGTTGCACTAGGAAGCTCCTTAACAATAGACTTTATAATCTGGATTGCACCAATAATATAGTTTGCCTTTATATCCTCTGATATGCTAAATACAATAATATCCTCCACTTGTCTTTGGATATGCGCCGGCGCACTAACCTCTGCGATATCCTTAAGTTGTATTAACTTCTTCTTTGTTATCGTTGTTTTTCTATGAGGCGCTATATAGATATCCATTACCTATCCCCCCTCTTCCACATCATATCTATATACAAACATCCCCTGTGTAGGCTCCCTATCTTTAATAAAATAAATATACCCCCCTATGCCTAGCATA
>CAYUEJ010000242.1:686-3185 GCA_964442565.1 uncultured Candidatus Epulonipiscium sp. | reverse complement strand
ATGTCCTTCCTCACATATAGCCCACATACCTGCATATCCAACAATCTCTTCATCTTTAATTGCTATAAAATATTGGGACTGTGGGTTTTCTAACTCTTTTATAAATGTCATTTCTGACCAGGGCTCCGAGAAGCATGTTTTTTCTAACTTACATAATTCTTCTATATATTCCATTGTTAGCGGTATTATAGAGACCATAATATTACTCCTTATGTCTTTCTTTATATTCACGTTCTGCCTGGGATGGCCTAAGGTAGCTTGGGGCAAAATCCATATGGGATACTTCCTCCCCCGCCTTTAAACCTTCCATGGCTAGCATAGCAATTGTAGATGCCCTTTGTAACCTTAATGAAGGGGGGGCAAAATATGCCATTTCTCCAAGAGAGCTAACTATAGTATCCTTATAAACCTCAATCCCATCTCCCATAAATATAATCTTTTGATTTTGTCCTTTTGCCATTTCTATTACTTCATCTATTGGGATAACAAAATAATCTGTAAGTGTTCTTAATTTATTATCTTCCCATTTATACATTGCTGTATACACATGGTTCCTACGGGCATCCATTATCGGGCAAATAATATGGTCTGTATATGGTATGTTATTTGCTATTGCATCTAATGTAGGTATTCCCACAATAGGAATATCTAAACCAAAAGCCATTCCTTTTGCCGTCCCTGCACTAATCCTTAGGCCTGTAAAGGATCCTGGTCCACTAGTTACCCCTATGGCATCTATAGTAGTTAAGTCTTCTTTAACCATGTTGCATATCTCATTAATCATGGGCATTAATGTATGTGAATGGGTTAGTTTATAATTAATTGTATATTCAGCTATTAGCTTTTCATCTTCTAGTATAGCCACACTAGCCGATACGCCCGATCCATCAATAGCTAATATTTTCATAGTTCTTCACCTTCTCTTATCGTAATTCTTCTATATTCAAATCCTTGCTCCAGCTCTTTTTCTATTGTAATATATTTTGCATCCTCTGGTATAATGCCTGGAATAATATTAGCCCACTCGATTAAGCATACACCATCGCCGTAAAAATATTCCTCATAGCCTATCTCTTCCATCTCATATTCATCACTAATTCTATACACATCAAAATGGTATAAGGGAAGTCTTCCTTCATATTCATGCACTATTGTAAATGTTGGGCTTGTAATATGATCTTCAATCCCCATGCCTAGTGCAAAGCCTTTGGAAAAAATAGTCTTTCCAACACCTAGGTCACCTATTAAACAAAATACATCCCCCTTTATGGCTTTCATACCTAATTCTTTAGCCAAATCAAAGGTGGCTTCTTCACTATAACTTTCATATATTTGCATTTGTATTTCCTTTCACGATCATGTTTTCCTCTACATTAGTTATTATACAATATTCCTTCTAAATATAAAACTAGAACAATTATTACTTTCTATGTATAACTTATGCATATTTGCTACATACTCTAAAAAACAAATTTATTGGAGGTTATTAATGAAAAGTTTAAAAGGTACACAAACAGCAAAAAACTTAGCTGCAGCATTTGCAGGTGAATCCCAGGCACGTAATCGTTATACATTTTACGCATCTATTGCAAAGAAAGAAGGATATACTCAGATAGAGAAGGTTTTTCTTGAAACAGCGGATAATGAGAGGGCCCATGCAAAGGTATTTTATGATTTATTGGTTGCCGGTCTAGGGCATTCTGAAATTTTTGTAGATGCTGAGTATCCCGTTGGATTAGGTACTACCCAAGATAACCTACAATATGCCGCTGCTGGCGAGAATGAGGAGTGGGCTAAGGCCTATCCTAAATTTGCTGAAATGGCTAAAGAAGAAGGGTTCCCAGAAGTGGAATTCGCTTTTCGTCATATTATTGAAGTTGAGAAACTTCACGAAAGACACTATTTATCTCTTTATGATGATCTTAAGAATGATACGCTTTATAAGCACAATCAAGAAGAAAGTTGGCGATGTCTGAACTGTGGTTATATTCATATAGGAACCACCTCACCTGCTGTCTGCCCTGCCTGTAAGCATCCACAAGGCTACTTCGAACTTTCATCCAACCCTAGATTCGCCTAGTAGGCCAAGGCATAACAGTGTGCTATTTTGCACAAAAAGGCACATGTAGCTACAATAGAATGTGTGGCATAGCTGTTTCTGGTGCCTTTGCAACCAAAGTTGAGAGTACCAGAAACAGCTATGCCACACACCTTTTCAGCTACCTAGGCCTGTTTTGATCTTAGCACGTTCATTGCAGGTAAAATTGCCTTAACAACAGTTATTGATACTGCTGATACTATAACTGATTTAAATACATTAAATGGTGCAATTATAAGTAGTACAAATGATTTCATATCTACAATTGCAGGGTTTAGTTTAGATCCCATCCCAATAATTTGTTCTAAAGGTAGCATTATCTTTGAGTATAGTGGGAGCACTATAAAATAATTACTTAAAGTTGCAATATATTATATATTTATATAATTTAAATATAATTA
>CAYUEJ010000242.1:0-676 GCA_964442565.1 uncultured Candidatus Epulonipiscium sp. | reverse complement strand
TTGAACAATTTGTTCTAATGGCAACATAATCTTTGAGTATAGAGGAAGTACTATAAAGTAATTACTTAGACATCCTGCTATAGTTGTGCTTATAACCCCTAGCGAAATACCCACCATTGTTGCCTTAGTACTTTTATTCCTACTTGCTATAATCATTAATGGTGTTAGATAGGCCAAACTTATTATAAGGTTAGAAGCCTCACCTACATATCCTGTCACACTTCCAAAAATTAACGAGTCCAATAAAACTTTAATGAATGGTACCACAAGTCCCGATAATGGATGAACTACTAATACCCCTATTATAGCTGGCACTTCCCCTAAATCTACTTTTAGAAATGGTGGAAATAGTGCAGGTACACTTAAATCAAATTGCATGAGCAATACGGAAATAGCACTTAAAAGTCCCATCCTTATTAGATTTTGTGTACTAAAAAGCTTGTTTGTTTCATTTTTCATTCTAATTCTCTCCTTTTTGGCCACACAAAAGCAACCCTGAAATTCACGGGGTTGCTACATATGCATACAAAAAGAATATAAACGCACATGCAACTCTTCTCCCATCCAGACTCTACTGTCGGTTTTGGATTTACACCAAATCAAGGTTCATTAACTACTAAACCTTTCGCGGACTATAACCGCCGGTCGGGAATTTCACCCTGCCCTGAAGAATTTC
>CAYUEJ010000241.1:0-3204 GCA_964442565.1 uncultured Candidatus Epulonipiscium sp. | reverse complement strand
AAGGCGGAGATTAAGGCAAAAGTTACGTCAATATTAGAAGTAGTTCATCTTAGTCAATATGCAGACAGGTTACCATCCCAACTTTCAGGTGGACAACAGCAAAGGGTTGCCCTTGGCAGGGCCTTGGTAGCAGAGCCAAAACTATTGCTTCTGGATGAGCCCTTATCAAATCTAGATGCTAAGCTAAGAGAGAGTATGCGTTATGAAATTAAAGCAATACAAAAAAAGCTGAAAATTACAGTTGTATATGTAACCCACGACCAAATTGAAGCAATGACAATGTCTGATAGAGTATTTGTTATTAACAGGGGTATTGTACAACAAGTTGGGACACCAATGGAGATTTACAAAAGACCAAATAATCAATTTATTGCTGATTTTGTTGGTAAAGTTAATTTTATTAAAGGAAATGTATCAGATAAAAAAGTGCACTTAAAAGACATGGGACAGTATCTTAGTTATGATGGTGAGTTAACTGGTGATGTTGTTGTGGCTATTAGGCCAGAAAATATTAAATTTACAAAAAAAGAAGGACAGTTAAAAGGGACAATAAGCTCTATGTTTTACCTTGGAGATGTAAACGATTGCCAGGTTGATATTAACGGGACCAATATAAGGGTAATACTAGATGCAGATACTTATGATACTTTTAAGATAGGGGATAAAGTTGAACTAGATATATCTGATTATATTGTTTATGAAGATGATGGAAAAGACGACCATAATAAGATATTGACCTAAGTCTAAAGTATAAAAAATATTGCCTGTAGGGGTTTTTACCCTTACAGGTTTTTTGTTTTTTAAAAAAATGTGATTGAGTACGATTGAGTTATGAAAAGTCAACTAAAGTATTGTTATAATTACTAAATAAATAGATATATTATGGTAAAAATAACGAAATACGAGCACATTCGATAATTCTGTTGATTTTTTATGATTGACATGTTAAGCTAAAGACGATTTAAAACAGTCAATTAAATAGCTATTTTAACTAAAATAATATGTGTGTAAGGAGAAAAAGGAGGCATTATTATGTTAATCAACGAACAATTAATCATGTTGGATTTACCAGCAAACACAAAAGAAGAGGCGATTGAATTACTGAGCCAAAGGGCCAAGGAAGTAGGCAGGGTTTCAGATTCAGCAGGTTATATGAAGGCAGTTATGGCAAGAGAAGAGCAGCATAGTACCGGTGTTGGATTTGGCGTAGCGATTCCCCATGGTAAAACAAAAGCAGTCAGCGAGCCTTTTTTAATGTTTGCTACAGTAGATGATCTTGATTGGGCTTCTTTAGACGGTACAACCGTAGACTTAATTTTTGCAATTGGTGTCCCAGAGAAGGATTCATCAACCCTCCACCTTAAGATTCTTTCTAAATTATCAAGACTTTTAATGAAAGAAGAGTTTAGGGACAGCCTTAGGAAGATGAAAGATCCAGCAGAGATTATACAATTATTAAAAGATAGTGATTTAGGTATATAGATAGCTAGGAGGAGCGGAATGTTACCTGGTGAAAGAAGGCATAAGATATTAGAATTACTTCAAATTAGTAAGACCATAACGGTGAAATACCTGTGTGACGCTTTAGAAGCATCCGAAGCGACTATCCGCAGGGACCTAACTACCTTAGAGAGTGAAGGGAAATTAGAGCGCACTCATGGGGGAGCAATGTTAACAGATGATATAACCAGGCTAAACTATGAGGACAGCTATCATCAAAAAGAAAATAAGTTTGCAACGCAAAAACGTCAGATTGCTCAGAAAGCATTTAGTTTTCTAGAAGAAGAGGATTGTATTATCCTAGATACTGGGACGACGACTTATGAATTAGCATGTTTAATTGGCCAATCAACCATGAGACTTACAGTTGTGACGAACTCTACCATTATCTCAAGGGTGATTTCTAGTAACCCAAACGTAGAGCTTATTATCGTAGGTGGTAAGGTAAGATTTAATACCTTGGCAATTGTAGGGAACATATCCATTGAGACCATCAGACGCATTAATGCAAGTAAGACATTTTTAGCAGCTAATGGGGTGACATGTGAGAACGGCTTAACAACACCAGATTTTGAAGAGGCTGCTGTTAAGAAGGCCATGCTACTAAGTGGTGACCAAAGATTTCTATTAGTCGACCATAGCAAATTCAAACAAATAAGTATGTGTCAAATTGCACCTATTTCCATGATCGATTACATTATTACAGATGAGGGTGTAGATAACAATACTGTTAGGCAATTTAATGAAAATGACATTAAAATAATTAAAGCATAAAGGACTATAGAAATGAGGTGCTATATGATTACAACCGTTACGCTCAATCCAGCCATAGATCGAACGATTATGCTAGATTCTTTTCATCACGGATCAGTTAACAGGGTCCAAAGTGTTAGAGAAGATATTGGGGGAAAAGGGATTAATGTTAGCAAAATATTACAGTCCCTAGGTTATAATTCTCTGGCAACAGGATTTATAGGTAAGAAGAATAGCAAGTATGTAGAAAGCTTACTAGTAGGTGAAGGGCTTAAGAGCGATTTTGTTATTGTAGAAGGCCAAACAAGGGTAAATACAAAAATAGTTGAGCGTGATACAAAAATCACCACAGATGTTAATGAGTTAGGATTTAATATATTACAAGAACAATTAGCTAGCATAAAGGCGCTAATTATTAAGTATGCCAAAGAAAGTCAGATGCTTGTCTTTAGTGGGAGTATCCCTCAAGGGTTAGCGACTGATATCTACTTTGACATTTTATCTATAGCAGCACCTTTTACAAAAACTGTATTAGATGCAGATGGTATCTTTTTGCTAGAGGGATTAAAGGCAAGTCCATATATTATTAAGCCTAACATACACGAACTAGAGAGTGCCATATCAAGAAAATTAAGCTCTAAGCATGCGATTAAAGAGGCAGCTAGAGAGTTAATATGTGAATATAAGATTAAGTATATTCTTGTATCAATGGGCGGGGATGGTAGTATCTTAGTATCAGAAGATGAAGCTTTATTTGCAAAAGCACTTAAAGTAGATGTAAGGAGCAGCGTTGGCGCAGGTGATTCTATGCTAGCAGGCTTTATTTATGGTATAACAAATGAAAGCTTATCAGTCTCACAGGCCCTTGCTTATGCCACGGCTTGTGGTGCTTTGGCTGTTAGCCAAGAAGGAACTCAGACCTTTAAGAAAGAGGATGTAGAGCGCCTAGTA
>CAYUEJ010000240.1:0-3225 GCA_964442565.1 uncultured Candidatus Epulonipiscium sp. | reverse complement strand
ATTTAAAGTATTCTTAAGTAAAATATTCTTTGTAGTTTCATTGAATTCATAAACCATATTATCAAAACTTTCTTTTATCTTGCCATTATAGTAATGCCATAAGGTTACAGTAATAGGTTTCTCAGGATCTAGTGGATTATCTGCTGGCTTGATTCTTGAACATGAAGTTAGTAAAAAAACAATTGTGAATATTACTATTAGCTTAATTGACTTGTTTAGCGTATTTGCTTCCATAAGATCCCCCTTTTTTATATTTTATTTTTAGTTAGTGGCTTACCAAGCGCTGCCATATAGATTACAAACTCATCCTCACCATCTAAGTCTAGAATTTTATCCATTCTTTCCTGATCATAAATTCCAATAGCACATGTCCCAAGACCTACAGATTCTGATGCAATATATAGGTTCTGACATACATGCCCAACATCAATAAGTATCTTTTTATGGGCTGTCAAATCAAACTTATATTCTGCCCTATAGGGAATACAACTCCAGGCAAATATAACCGCACTTTTTGAAACAAAGTTAGCTACAAAGGGCTGGCCGTCTGTTGCCTTATCAATCTCCTCATCCATTTTATCTATGTTACCTAAAAACAGCAATTGATGTCCTAGGGGTAGATATGTATAAATCCCCTTATCTAATCCTTCTACCCTATTAATAATTAGGTAGGTCTCAAAAGGATGCGCTGCTCCTCCCGATGGTACCCTCCTTAGTGTTGTTGTGATATTTTTGGATACAGATTGTATCCCTTGAGTTGCCCAAAGTAAATAAGATAGTTGCTCCAGTGTAATGGGTTCATCTAGGTATCTTCTAATACTTCTTCTGTCTTCTAAACAATCAAACACATTTTGTTTAGCAAGAATCTCTTTTGTAACTTCTGGTAATATGATAGGTGTATTTTCATACATATTTTCTTTTTGAAAAGGTGGGAAAGGCTTCCCTTTTTGCCTATCTGTTTTAATTTCATCTAATATCTTAAAATCTGCTTTCATAAAATCCCTATTATCTTTATATCTTTCCATTTATATCACTCCTATCATATATATAATACTTCATATGAGGCTTTTTTTCAAATATAACAATAAATTAAGGTGGGTACTAGGTACCCACCTTACTAACTTATTGAACTTTAGATTTAATTACGTCATATCCTATCTTTTTAATTCCATCTTCGATTTGTTCTATTGAAACCTTACCCTCATCAAAACTTAGCTTTGCTTTACTTGAGTTAAAGGATACTTTAATAGTATCAGACTGTACGCCATCTAAGTTTTTTAAGGCTCCTTCAATCTTTTGCATACATGATGGACATGCTAGGGTTTCTAGTTGAATCGTTGCTTTCTTCATACAAATCATCTCCTATAAATTATATATTATTTACTTTTTTAGCTTGTAACTTAGTAATCTCATACCATTAAAAATTACTACAAATATACTTGCTTCATGTACTAGCATACCTATTGACATATTCATCCACTGACTAAAGAGTACGCTAGCTAATAAAAACAGGGCTACTCCTACAGCAATTACAATATTTTGTACCATGTTATTTGCTGTTGCCTTTGCTATTCCTAGGGCATGGGGTAATTTACCAATATCCGAGTTCATTAATACAACGTCCGATGTTTCAATGGCTACGTCTGTTCCACTTCCCATAGCTATCCCAACATTGGCTAATGCTAGTGACGGGCTATCGTTAACTCCGTCTCCGACGAATGCTACTATTTCACCCTCATCCATAAGTTTCTTAATATAGGCTGACTTATCTTCTGGTAGCATATTACCATAGGCCTTTGTTAGTCCTAATTCACGGCTTACAACATCTACAGTTCCTTGGTTATCACCAGATAACATAATTAGGTTTTTAACACCTAGATTCTTCAATCTTTCTAGTTCTGCTTTAACACCTGCACGGATTTGATCACGTATTCCCATTAATATCCTTAGCTGCCCATCTACCGATGTAAGCACTAGGGAGTTTCCATTTTTCTCAAACCTGGCTAAATCCGCTTTGGCCTTACTGTCTAGCTGAATATTTTCTCTTTCCATTAAGGCTGCGTTACCAACTGCTACCCTGTGTCCATCTACAGTGGCAACAATCCCCTCACCCTTTATTACTTGTGTATCTGTAACTGGTAATAGCTCTACCCCACCAATTTCAGTAAGGACAGCCTTTGCTAGTGGATGGTCTGACTCCTCTTCTATGCTTGCAAGGTATACCAAGGCATTATCTACATTGCCCCCATAGTACTCTTTTTCTGCAACGGCTGGATTACCTACTGTTAATGTTCCTGTTTTATCAAAAACTATTGTCTTTGTCTTGCTAAAATCCCCAATAACTTCGCTACCTTTTAGCAGGACTCCATGGCGGGCACCGTTTCCTATACCTGCTACGTTAGATACTGGCACCCCGATAACTAGTGCTCCTGGGCAACCTAGTACTAAAATTGTAATAGCAAGTTCAATGTCTCTAGATATTAGCCATACAATAAATGATAATACCAACACACCTGGGGTGTAATATTTAGAAAATTGGTCTATAAAACGCTCTGCCTCAGACTTAGAATCTTGCGCTTCTTCAACTAGTTCAATAATCTTGCCAAAGGTTGTATCTTCGCCAACCCGGTCTGCTACAATTTGAATTGTCCCATTGTCCAGTATGGTACCTGCGTATACACTTGAACCCTCTTCCTTACTAACTGGGATAGACTCTCCCGTAATGCTAGCCTCATTAATGCTTCCTTCGCCACTTCTTACTGTACCATCAACCGGAACCTTGCCACCAGTCTTAACTAGCAGTATATCCCCTACATCAACATCTTCTACATCAACCTCTTCAAAGGTCCCGTCATCCATCTGCTTAAGTGCCGTCTCTGGTGCCATTTGGGTTAATTCTTTAATGGCAGACCTTGTTTTGTTTAGTGTCCGCTGCTCTAAGAAAGCCCCAAACAAGAATAAAAAGGTAACTATAGCTGACTCTTCATAGTTTTGAATTAAAAACGCACCTACTACTGCAATGGTAACTAACACGTCAATACTAACGACCTTAACTCTTAAGGATTGATATGCCTGGAGGGCTATAGGAATTGCACCTAAAATAGAAGCAATAATTAATGCAAAAGTAAAGATTCCTGTATTATCCATAGTCCATTTACTTGAAAAAGCTATTGCAATTAATACTCCACCTGCAAATGCAAATTTATTTTTATTCTTAAAAATATA
>CAYUEJ010000239.1:0-3236 GCA_964442565.1 uncultured Candidatus Epulonipiscium sp. | reverse complement strand
TTCTATATAATTTATATTTTTTAAATACATATAGTAATAAAGGGACAAAACCTGCAGTCTTGTCCCCACTTTGGAATATTTGGTTGCAGACATTACCCAAGAGCCTTTGCAAATCTTCTAGACTCTGAATTGCTCGATGCGTTGGTTAAGTTCTTCAGCAATTCTTGCAAGTTCTTCACTTGAGTGCGCAATCTCTTCCGTAGAGGCTGTTTGTTCTTCTACCGAAGCAGCCGCTTCTTCAGCCCCTGCTGCATTTTCTTCTGAAATGGCTGAGAGTTGTTCCATTACATTAATAATATACTCTTTTTTATTTGCCATATCATCACTAGAATCACTTACTTTGGCGATAACTTGCTCCATGTTCTCAATAGCCTGGGCAATTCCGTCAAACTTGTTATTGGTCATACCTACGCTCTCAGATTGAGATGTGACGACTTTTGAAACTTCTTCCATGGTCTTGACAGCGTTTGATGTATCATTAGTAAGATCATTTATAATGGTCATAATTTCAGTTGTAAACTGTGTGGATTGCTCGGCAAGTTGCCTGATTTCATCTGCTACAACAGCAAATCCACTTCCTGCCTCTCCAGCTCTTGCGGCTTCAATGGCTGCATTCAAGGCTAAAAGATTAGTCTGATCGGCTATATTTTTTATCATTTCACTAGCAGCTGAAATCCTACCAGCACTCTGGTTTGTATTCATAATAATTCGCTGTACCTCTTCAGATGATTTGTTACTAAGATTAGTTTGTTCTACAAGTTCTTCTAAAATTTGTAATCCCTCATCTTTAAGAGTATTTACATTTTCTGTAGCAGCATTAAGAGTTACTATATAATCTTTGTTTTGCATGACTAAATCCCCAAGATCTGAGATAGAGATTACCCCTAACTCTGTTTCTTTGGCTTGATCTGCTGCGCCATGGGCTATATCTTCAATTACTTTAGCGACTTCATCTGCAGCATTAGCTGATTGTTGGCTTGTTGCTGTAAGTTCCTCGGAAGAAGCGGCTAATTGCTGAGATGCTCCTATAACATTGCGAATAATATCCTGCATGGAATTTCGCATCGTAGCCACGGCACGAGAAATCTCCCCGAATTCATCATTTTGATTGACTAAATCTTCTGGTATATCATGAGTAAAGTCCCCTGACGCCATAAAGCCCATTTGCTCTTTTAAACGATTAATAATTTTAACCGCATCATTAGATGATGTATATAAAACAAGGCCTAATATTAAAAAAGCAACAACTGCTGAAATCATAGCTACAATGACGTTTTTTTGGACAGCTTCTTCCACGCTTGCCATGGAATAACCGATACTAACAGATCCAATATTCTCTCCATTTATAACGGCAGGGTAGCAAATATCAAGTACTGTAACGTTCCCAACCTCATAAAACCAAGGTTCTGCGTAAGGAATACCATCAATTGTTGCTACCCTAGTCCCTGCATCATCAAATAGGATACCCTTTTCCTCTCGATTACTGTGGGCAACTGACATTAAATCTGTGTCAATAAGCATGGCATACTCAACGCCTTCATTTTCAACAATATCATCAACCAGCCTTTGGGCACTAAGGGCTTCCGTTAGTTCCAGCACCCTATCGGCAGACAGTCCTATTTGTATCAAATCCCCATTATCCGCCCTTAGATAACCATATTGGAGAAACAGATTAGATGTAACATTTTGCCTAACCCCTTCCATAAGCTCCTTGTCACCTGATATCATAAAATCATGTACGATATGTCCTGGTGGTGCCGTCCAGTTTAAGTTAACCTCATCATCTGCATATAGCACCTCACCCTGTGGGCTATAATAAGTGATTTCATCTATATCTAACTCACGTGCCAATTGTTTCAAAACGTCATTGCTCAATTCTTCCCTATGAAGATTAACCATCTTGGCAGATGATCTGATTTTATCATTAAGCATTGTATTCATAGTTTCTAAAGCGTTGGTATTATCTTCTAGCCTATCAATAAAATCTATGGTTGAACTAAGTCCACTCTCTTCCATCTCCTCTAACAAACTTCTCTTTGCAAAAGTGGCGGAAACAAAGCCTATTGCTGCTATTACTAGTAGCACAACAATTAAAGGTATTACGATTAGTTTTGTTTTTATTGACCCTATTTTGTTTTTCTTTTTCATTAGTCATCCCCTTATCCTTTTGTATGATTATTTTGGTGTTTTATGTATAATATTGTCCTTTCTTAATTATAACATCCCAATAAAGTTTGTCAACGACGCTAAATACCCTTAAACCCTTTGTTATCAGTCTATTCATTTTTGTAATGCCACGGCTGGCTCTGTATTAATTAGCTTATAGCTGGTTATCTGACTGATGATCATTACCAAAACAAGTGTTGCCACACTGCACATCGCCAAATCTATTGAGGTTATCACAAAAGATAGTCCTATTATACGACTAACCATCATTACTAGCCCTGTAATTGTAATATTAATCACCATAGCAAGTATGGACAACATCATATTCTCGTACACAATCATTGATTTAATAGCCCTTTTGTTAAAGCCTAGTGCTGATAGTAGGCCTACTTCTTTATATCTTGAATTTTGTAATTTTATAAGTAGTATGTTGCAGATAAAGATACCGATTGATAAAATTAGAACTGATATAATTAGAAATAACTTTTTCAACGAACTAAAGGTATTTTGTAATGCGTATACTTCTTCTGACGCATCTTTGGTATCAATGCCACTTAGCTTTAATTTATTGCTCACGCCCACAATATTTTCAAATTCCTTCACATCGTAGCTTATGGAATAGTTCTCTTGTTTTTCCAAGGCTATATATAACTTTGGACCTATGTCAATACCTTGGACACAAAAAGTCGAACTGTTTTATGCCACATTTGAAAATTCATCTTCTTTTTCTTGTGGGGTCATGTAATTAAGAGACCCATGAATCCGTTTTCGATTATACCAAGATTCAATATATTCAAAGATTGCCTTCTGGGCTTCTTCAAAGTCATAGTAAACTTTAGTATAGACTTCCTCTTTTTTTAGCACCGCATGAAATGATTCAATACATGCATTATCATAAGGATTTCCTTTACGGCTAAAGGAATGTAACATATTTTTTCGGCGACATAGCTTTCAAACTCTTGGCTCGTATACTGACTGCCTAAATCACTGTGGATAATGATACCAGTAGTATCTTTGACATTAAGTGTGGTATTCTTAAGAGCCCTAGTTGCCATTTCAGCTGTCATATG
>CAYUEJ010000238.1:1066-3253 GCA_964442565.1 uncultured Candidatus Epulonipiscium sp. | reverse complement strand
TTCATTAATTCATCAACATATAGACGATATCCTAAATCAGACGGTATTCTACCGGCTGATGTATGGGGTTGGGCAATATACCCAAGCTCTTCGAGGTCTGCCATTTCATTCCTAATGGTTGCTGAGCTTACGCCCAGATCATATTTTTTTGAAATTGTACGCGATCCAACAGGTTCCCCTGTTTTAATATAATCATGAATGATAGCCTCTAAAATCTTGATTTTACGGTCATTCATGTTCACGTATATCACTTCCTTTGTTTTTGTTAGCACTCATCTTGTTCGAGTGCTAAGCATAGATTAAAGATAACATCTTCGATTATTTTTGTCAAGGGATATTTATTAATCTAGTAAAAAGCTACTAAACACCCTATTTGAAACATCTTGCCCATAGTCAGTTAGCCAGATATAATTGTCTTTTTCTATTAATAGTCCATCTTGCTTATGAGCTTTAATTTGGCTTCCATATATCTCAAATACAGATTTATTAAATCTTTTCTTAAAATCCCTTATATCAATACCCTGGGTAAGCCTTAGGCCTAAAAAGATATATTCTTCTACTTGGGCCTTATAATCCAGCTTTTCTTTCTCCCTTTGTATAACCCCGAGCCCACCACTGCTCTTTATATACTCCTGCATACTATAGGTGTTACTATATCTATGGCCCTTATAATAAGAATGTGCTCCCAGGCCTATTCCTATATAAGGATAGGTCTTCCAATTATTAATATTATGCCTAGACTCCCTGCCTGCTTTAGCAAAATTGGATATCTCATACTGGCCATATCCTTTTTTGGCTAAATATTCTTTGGCGTAAGAGTACATTTGCCTCTCGAGTTCTTCACTTGGCTGCTCTAGCCTGCCCTTATCATATAAATCCCCAAAGTGTGTCCCATCTTCAACAATTAAACTATAGGCCGAGATGTGTTCCGGTCCTAACTCTGTCACCTTCTCTAGGGTCTCTTTCCACTCTTCTAATGTTTGGCCTGGCAAGGCAAACATTAGGTCTAGGTTAATATTATCAAAGCCTAAGCTCCTGCATAGCAAATAACTTTCTATAATATCATCTCTAGTGTGGCCCCTGCCTATTTTTTTAAGCAGGTTATTTTGGTATGCCTGTGCACCCATGCTTATCCTATTTATTCCGTATTTTTTCATCACTTCTAGTTTTGCCCTTGATAGGGTTCCAGGGTTGGATTCTATAGTGTATTCGGCGTCCCTTTCTATTATAAAAGACTCATTAATGGCAACAAGTATTTTCTCAAGCAAAATTGGTGGGAGCACGCTAGGCGTACCTCCACCAATAAATATTGTTTTTATAGTAACAGGCTTAGGCGTACTTTCCCTATGTGCTCTTATTTCATTAATGAGGGCATCTACATAGGCCTCATATTGTGATTGCTCTTGCACATATGATGCAAAATCGCAATAATAACACTTAGATACACAAAATGGTATATGCACATAAATTCCTAAATCCATATTTATCATCTTCCTTAGTCTGTTTCTAGTTTTAAAACACTCATAAATGCTTCTTGCGGAACTTCTACGCTACCAACTTGCCTCATACGCTTCTTACCAGCTTTTTGTTTCTCAAGTAGTTTACGCTTACGAGATATATCTCCGCCGTAGCACTTTGCAAGAACGTCTTTTCTCATTGCCCTTATTGTCTCTCTTGCAATAATCTTATTACCTATGGCAGCTTGTATAGGAATCTCGAATAAGTGCCTATCTATTTCCGTCTTAAGTTTTTCTGTAATCTTACGACCTCGATCAACAGCCTTGTCTTTATGAACTATAAATGATAATGCGTCTACTGTCTCGTGATTAACCATAATATCAAGTCTTACTAAATCTGACCTTTCATAGCCAATTAACTCATAGTCAAATGATGCATATCCTCTAGTTTTAGATTTAAGAACATCAAAGAAATCATATATGATCTCGTTAAGTGGAAGATTATATGTTAGAACTACTCTAGTCTCTTCTAAATACTCCATTCCCAGATATTCCCCGCGTCTTTCCTGGCAAAGCTCCATAATAGAACCTACATATTCCGTTGGAACAATAATATCCGCCTTTACAATAGGCTCCTCCATATAGGATAGGTCCGTTGGCTCTGGTAAATCTGATGGATTAGAAAGCTCAAACATTTCACCATTTGTCTTATAAACTTTATAAATAACGC
>CAYUEJ010000238.1:0-1056 GCA_964442565.1 uncultured Candidatus Epulonipiscium sp. | reverse complement strand
TTTTCTTGAGATAATTCCATAGATGGTCCTACATAATCATTAGGAACCATAATTGTAGCTCTAACAATAGGCTCTTCTAACACTTCAATCTCAGGTGGTGGAGGTAGGTTAGCTGGATTATCCACTTTAATTAGCTCTCCATTAGTTTTAGTTATATGATAAATAACGCTTGGAGCCGTTGTAACAAGGTCTAGGTTATATTCCCGTTCTAGGCGCTCTTGTATTATCTCAAGATGCAATAATCCTAGGAATCCGCAGCGGAATCCAAAACCTAATGCCACAGATGTTTCTGGCTCAAATACTAAAGACGCGTCATTAAGCTGAAGCTTTTCTAAACTTTCGCGAAGGTCACCGTATTTAGCACCATCTGCCGGGTACATACCACAGTAAACCATTGGGTTTACTTGTTTATATCCTTCTAGTGCTTCTGTATCTAAATGATTAGCATCTATAACTGTGTCCCCTACGCTTGTATCTTTTACATTTTTGATACTTGCCGTTATATAGCCTACTTCCCCTGCCTTAAGGTTATCTGTTGGCCAAAACTGACCCGCACCGAAGGTTCCAACTTCTACAACCTCGAAGTCTTTACCCGTTGCTATCATATGAATTTTCATTCCTTTTTTTACGGTTCCTTCCTTAACACGACAAAATACAATAACCCCTTTATAGGCATCATAAAAAGAGTCAAATATTAAGGCTTTCAGTGGGGCATTCTCATCCCCCACTGGTGGTGAGATGAGCTTGGTAACCTGCTCTAGTATGTCTTCTATGTTAATGCCATTCTTTGCAGAAACAAGTGGTACCTCACTTGCATCTAGGCCTATTGTATCTTCTATTTCTTTCTTTACCCTCTCTGGGTCTGCGCTTGGAAGGTCTATTTTGTTAATAACTGGTAGTATCTCTAAATCATGATCAAGTGCTAGGTATAGGTTAGCTAGGGTCTGGGCTTCTATCCCCTGGGCTGCATCCACAACTAAAATTGCCCCTTCACAAGCTGCTAAACTTCTTGATACCTCATAGGTAAAATCCACATGCCCCGGTGTATCTATTAGG
>CAYUEJ010000237.1:0-3263 GCA_964442565.1 uncultured Candidatus Epulonipiscium sp. | reverse complement strand
TGTCCCGTAGCCTCAGAAAGCATTTTATTCAAAAATGGGAAAGGATTTAGCCTCCTAGAAAAAAGAAGCCAAATGATTAAGGGTAAGATGCCCACACTAGGGGACGGGGTAGCGGTATATGCCATTACCCTATTGGTTTTTATCTATGTAGGGACATTGATACAAATGAAATTTGAACTAATAGGGGTTGGGGCCAGTCAACTCATCTTCATAGGATTGGCCCTAGGCATTGTTCTCTACACCAAAGGCCCTATTAAAAAAGTCTTTCGCCTAAAAGCACCCCAGGGACTACATGTAATCGGAGGTATTTTCCTTTGGGGAGGTACATTTATAATAGTCAATCTAATAACACAGCTAACACTATACTTTTTCCCACAAAACCTTGATACATTAGAAGCGTTAAACAATTTCTTAATAGGGGAAAATCCAATGTGGTTTATTTTAATAATAGTAGCAGTCCTTCCAGCTATTTGTGAAGAAATGCTATTTAGAGGCTATTTACTATCAGCATGTAGTGATGGCAAACATTTTAAAAGGGGCATAATTATTAGTAGCCTAATGTTTGGGGCTATGCATTTATATGCCATTAAGCTAATACCAACAGCATTACTTGGCGTATGCTTTGCTTATGTAGTCTACAAATCTGGATCCATATTCGTGGGGATGTTACTCCATTTTATAAATAATGGATTAGCAGTAATTGTATCCTACTACCCTGATAGCAGCTTAACTCAGGGGCTTAACTGGTTGGAAGTAGACTTTAATAATCCCAATGTAATCATATTAGTAGCCTTAGTTGCAATTGCAGTAGGGATGCTAATGATAGGTAAATATCTCATGGAGCGTACCCGGTACTCAGCAGATTAACTTATTGATAAGATATAATTACTTAGCTAGTGCTTTTGCAGCTGCCCATGATTTTACTTTTGAAGAGTTTCATGTGGAATTAGAAGGAGACTTAGATCCAGATGGATTTATGGGTCTTGCAGATGTAAGATGTGGTTTCCAAGAAATCCGTTTTAGAATGCATTTTAAAACAGATGAAAGCCAAGAAAAAGCAGAAGAATTTGCAAGCTTTATAGAAAGAACATGCCCAGTGGGTGATTGTCTAGAGAACGGTGTGAAGCTAGTATTGGCAGGAGTAGTAAGAGAATAATAACTAGGGGGTTGCGCATGCAATCCCCTTTTTCAAATAATAGGAGGATTATCATGGAAGTTAAAATGTCAGCAATCCCTGGTGGTAAAACGGGGAAGGTAGGAAAGTTAAGCGTAGACTTGGGTGCTAATGTATGCCAAGGTGATATACTGGTTCAGGTTGAAACTCAAAAAGGCAATCGCCCTGTAAAGGCGCCTGAGTCTGGAATGATAACTAAAATATTGTGCCAAGAAGGTGATGATGTAGTTTCTAACCAAGTATTATTTGAGTTAGGTGACCAGGGAGAGGGCGAACTTTCTGATGGAAATACGGAGCAGCTAGTAAATAATAATCAAAATCATAATATAGATACAGAACTTTTAATAATAGGAGCTGGACCTGGCGGATATGTAGCTGCTATTTATGCTGCTAAAAAGGGGCTTAAGGTGACTCTTATAGAAAAAGATGAACTTGGAGGAACCTGTTTGAATGTAGGTTGTATCCCAACTAAGGCCCTTGTAAAGTCATCTGAGACTTATAAAAATATCATGGGTGCAAATGATTTTGGAATTGATATAGATGGAACAATTAATGTGGACATGAAGAAGGTTATCCAAAGAAAAGATGATGTAAAAGATAAGCTTATTTCTGGTATTGATTTTTTAATGAGCGAGAATAAAATTGATATCATTAAGGGGAAGGCATCTTTTGTATCAGATAAAGAAGTTGCTGTTGAGGGATGTAAAAACTATCATATTACATTTAAAGATGTTATTATTGGAACTGGATCCAAGATTTCTAAGGTGGATATACCAGGGATTGATTTGCCTTGCGTGATGGACAGTACTGATGCTCTTTCATATACAGGGCTTCCTAAATCTATTACCATTATCGGTGGTGGCGTCATTGGTATGGAATTTGCATTTATATACCGAAACTTAGGAGTTGCAGTTAATGTAGTAGAATTTATGGATAGGCTTCTCACTATGGTAGATAGGGATATTTCGGAGCAAATCAAAAAGGAAGCAGAAGAAGCAGGAATCAATGTATATACAGGCGCTAAGGTGACTAATATACAGAGGGCAGAAGGTGGACAGGCTGTTATAACATATATAGGCAAGGAAGGTCAAAGTTTGCTAATTAGCCATAAGGTTCTAGTAGCTATTGGTAGGGAGCCTAACCTTGATGGTTTAGATATCCAGAGTGCTGGTATTGAGCTAACTAAGGATGGTAAGGGGATAGCTGTTAATGATAAAATGGCAACTAACAAGCAGCATATATACGCAATAGGGGACGTTACTAATATCATTCAGCTTGCCCATGTGGCATCCCATCAAGGGATTGTAGCAGTAGAGAATATTTTAGGACACTCCAAAGATATGGATTACTCTGCTGTACCTAATGTTATTTTTACAAGTCCAGAAATTGCAACAGTTGGTATAGGCGAGGAGGAAGCACAAAGTCTAAATATGGATTATTCTACTTCGAGAGTATCTTTTATGAGCAATGGTAAGGCATTAACTATGAATGAGACGGCAGGTTTTGTTAAGCTAATCAAAGATAACTCTTATAATAAAATAATAGGGGCTGCGGTTATAGGTCCGGATGCATCGACCCTTATTAGTGCATTAACCCTTGGTATAAAAAATGGATTAACGGAAAAAGAGTATACAGAGACCATATTTGCCCACCCGACAACTGCTGAAGTTATTCATGAGGCAGCCTTTGGGCTTAGTATAGGGGCGCTACATGAAGCCTAGTATTATTTATATATCCCAGGAAACAGATCCTTATTTTAATGTTGCTACAGAATATGAACTTCTTACTCAGGCAAAAGAAACCTCTAGCCTCTTTTTATGGCAAAATAAACCGTGTGTGGTTATTGGTAGGAATCAAAGCTTTTATGCAGAATGCAATATGGAATATTTGGAAGAAGAAGGGATACTACCTGTTAGGAGATTATCAGGTGGTGGGGCTGTATTTCAAGATATGGGAAACTTAAATTTTACATTTATAGCTAAGGAAGAATATGCTAAACCAGATAAATGGATACAAATAGTTAAAAAGGCTACCGAATCACTAGGGATTGACTGTACCTTTAGTGGACGAAATGACTTATTACACAAGG
>CAYUEJ010000236.1:0-3267 GCA_964442565.1 uncultured Candidatus Epulonipiscium sp. | reverse complement strand
GAAACTACTTTACCTTGTTCAATCATAACTTTTGCATCTACCCCTGTGAATGTAAAGATTACATCTGGCTCGTTACCTGCTGCAAAGTCTGTTGCTACTTTTGCTTTCCAAGCTTCGTCTGCTGTAGCTGATTCGTCTTCAACTGTTATCTTTGGGTTTTCTGCTCTAAACTCTGCAAGTTTAGCTTCATATACTTCTGCTGTTGGATCTGTACCACCAAATTGAGATACTGTCCTAATTGTCACTTCTTGTTGTTCTTCCGCTTCTGGCTCTTCGTCTACTGTTTCCTCAACCACCGGTGTATTATCTGTCTCTGCTGGCGGCGCATCTGTTTCTGCCTTTGGCCCACAACCTACAAGTGCACTACTCATCATTGTTGCTGCTAACCCTAAAGCCATAATCTTAGAAAACTTCTTCATAAAACGTTCCCCCTTTTTGTCGTTTACTAACATAAATTTGTTTCTGACATGTTAGTTCTTTGTTTTACATTAGATTGATTTCTAACTTACTTAAAGTATATCAGCTATTTTGTATAATTAAAATAAGTCTATCTTGCTATTTGTTGTACGATATTGTGTATTTCGGTATTCATTGGCTGTCATTCCAACAAAACGCTTAAATATCTTAGAAAAATAAGCTGTATCTGTATAACCTACTTCCAAGGCAACTTCATAAACTCTCAGGTTTGTTGTTACTAGAAGTTTCTTGGCCTCTTCTATTCTTACCCCATTTAATAGATCTACAAAATTGGTGCCTGTTTCTTTTTTTAGCACCTTACATAAATGCCATGTACTAACATACAACAAATCTGCTATGTCTTGAAGGTTCACTTTTTTATTATAATTTTCCTTAATATATTTTATAGACTCATTAACCATATATTGTGGTTTATTTATCCCAGGGTCTATCTTTTTATCTTCACTAGAGTTAATGGCATCCTTTAGGTAATAATTTTTAACCTCTTCCTTCATTCTATTATATTCTTCATTTTCCTTTTCTTGTATCTTTAGATTAGATACCGCCTCTTCTATTGCTGCTGTAATCTCCGGAATTTTAGATGGCTTTAATAAGAACTGTAATACTCCTAGTTTTATAGCCTCTTGGGCATATTCAAACTCCCTAAATCCTGTCAGTATAATTATTTGAGTGTCTGGATTAATATCTTTCACATCTGCAATCATTTCAAGCCCATTTTTCTTTGGCATGCGGATATCCGAGATAATAATATCTGGTACATGCTCTTTAATTAGTTCAAAACCTTGCTCTCCATCTTCTGCTTCTGCCACTATTTCACAGCCTAAATCCTCCCATGGTATGAGTTTTCTAAGCCCTTTTCTAATAATCTCTTCATCATCAATTAACATTACACTAAACATTAAACCACTCCTATCTAACTTATTATGATTCTTGTTCTATAATGGGTATTCTCATCTTCATTATGCTCCCCTCCCCATATATGCTACTTATTTCTATCCCTGATTTTTCTCCATAAATTAGTTTTAATCTTGAATGAACGTTTAACACTCCTATTTTCCCCTTGCTTGTTGACTCTATTTTCTTTGACATAAATTCTGCCCAATTATCAAGATTGTATTGTATTTTTGACATTTCCTCTTCTTTGATTCCTTGACCTGTATCTTCAATCTCTATTATTAGCTCGTCCCCTATTTTATTTATTCTAATGGTAACGGTTCCTTTCCCAACAGGCTCTACTCCATGTTCTATGGCATTTTCAATAATAGGCTGTAAAATTAGCCTTGGAACCTTATAATCCATAATTTCTTCACATATTTCGTTTTGAAATTTAATCTTATCTCCAAATCGTTTTTTTATCAGGAAGATATAATGGTTGGTATATTTAATTTCCTCTTCTATTGCGAGAAGTCTTTCGTTCTTCCTATCAATATTTATTTCCATAATGCCCGCAAGTGCCTCTATCATATCAGCTACTTCATCGGCACCTTCTAATCTTGCTGACCAGTTAATAATTTCTAGGGTATTATATAAAAAATGAGGGTTAATTTGTGATTGCAGTGCGCGGATTTCCGAGTTCTTGACTGCTAATTGCTCTTTATACACACGGTTAACTAAATAATTAATCTGATTTGACATTTTATTAAAGGACCTAAACAGTACCCCTATTTCATCTTTTCTATCACTTTCTACCATCACCCCTATTTCCCCTTCTTCAATTTGATGCATTTTAGCACTTAAGTCATATATAGGCTCTATAATATCTTTATAAAGTTTATAGGCTAGTAATAGTATAAATGGAGTTGTAATGAGTAAAACATTTGTAATCTTCCTTATTGAATTACGCACTTCTTGAAATAGTATATCTCTAAAAATTAAAACTGCCACACCTATTTCTTGATTATTAGTTTCAATTGTATCATACACTATGATTTCTTTTTTGGGGTTTTCACCTGGATATACATCTGCTATTACCCCGTCCCTAACATAATTATCAACTTGTGACTTGTGCTCATATGATACTTCTCCGTATCTCAGTATTTCTTTATCACCAAATCCAACTACATATACTCCTTTTTTAGCTCCTTCAAGCATACTTTCCAATTTTGTAAGTAGAAGACTCCTATCAATTTTTAAAACTATGTTAGCTGAATGTTTAAATGTATCTCTGCTTTTGATTTTCTGCACTATATAGATATCCTTGTTATCATCTATATAATATAAAGTATCATCGTCCTTCTCTAGTTTTTTATCATATATATTCATTTCCATAAAACTCAGTTCTTCTGCATATGATTTGTTTCTTGTGACTGTATATATCCTTTCTGGATCCTTAATAAATTGTATGGATGCTAGTCTAATCTCTGGTCTTGATAGTAATATCGAGTTTATATGGCGCTCTATGTCTTTTTTAAGTTCATATTCAGGGAGGGTTCTATATGGAATACTTGCCACATCATCTATATTTCTAGCCACATTTTCTTTCTCTCGTATAAACTTATATATGTATTCATCATATTGCAGTTTCTTTGCAAAGTCTTCTAGGGATTTTAACTTATCCTCTAGTTGCTCAGTAACATTGCTAACATCTTTTTGTACACCTTCTATAAAATAATCTCCCAAAACATTTTCATAACTCCTATAACCAAAAAAGCCCATTAAAACAATCTCATATATAATTATAACACATATAAATATTATCCATTTATTTTTCATCGATATTCTATAGTAGAAATTACCATACTTGCCCTTCATCATGCCCCCCTTATATGTAACTAACTACATAATATAACT
>CAYUEJ010000235.1:1143-3285 GCA_964442565.1 uncultured Candidatus Epulonipiscium sp. | reverse complement strand
AGAGCGTAGGTTTGTGTTAATAAGGTCACGTGATGTAAGAGTCTCGTCTAAATCAAGATCCCCTATAATGTTCCTAAGTGTAGTTGCGGATAGGTTCTCTATAGCACTCATGGGGTTTGCAATTTCAAAGATATAGGAAACAGGGTCTGTAACCTTAAAATAAACAACGGTATCAATTTGCATTGTTACGTTATCCTTAGTAATAACTGGTTGAGGCTCAAAATCCATAACTCTCTCGCGAAGATCAACTACTGTATACATAGAATCAATAAATGGTACTATAATATTGATACCTGTTGTTGCAGTTTTGTGAAAGCGCCCCAAGCGCATTACAAGACCAACAGTTGATTGTTTAATAATTTTAATAGATGAAAAAGCAATAATTAAAATAATAAATAGTAAAAATCCAAAAAATATTAAAGATGGCATCTTTTACTCCCTTTCTGAATCTAATTTTTGAACTACTAGCCTAACACCCTTGACTTGTAGCACCTTTACTTGTGTGTCTTTTTCGATTGGATTAGAATCCGCTGAGATTGCAGACCACATTTCACCTGATACTTTAACAATACCTGGATTGTCTAAAGCTGGTATATCCTCAATAACCATACCAATCTTACCGATTACAGCATCTACGTTAGTAGCAATAGCAGTAGCTTTAGTTAATTTAGATGTAAGTTTTCGTGTCATAAAAAGTAAGATAACTGAAACGATAATAAAGACTAAGAATTGTAACAAAAGACTATTTGTGACCAGAGAAACAAGCATTGCAGCTAAAGCCCCTATACCAAACCAAATAATAAAGAAGCCAACTGTAACAAGTTCAACAACTGCAAATATAATAGCTAATCCAAACCATAAGAGCCATGTATACATGAGTACCCCCTTTCCTTGTGTCAGACGCATGATTATACTTATTATTATAAGGTACTAGGATTTTTGTGTCAATAAACCAAATAATTGTGTGAATTTGTAGACTCTATATAATTTTTATTACAAAGTATGGTATAATGGTCTAATATAAATATTATATTATGCTATGATGTTAGGAGGAGATGGGCATGAACTTAGTTGGATTTATAGGAATTGGTAAAATGGGAAGTGCTATGATAAAAGGAATAGCTAATAGAGCTAATGATGTTAGTCTATATGCCTATGATATAGATAAATCAAAAACCAAGGATTTAGGAGATAGAAATATCAGTATAGTAGATTCAGTTGAAGAAATATGTAAACAATCTAAATATATTGTTTTAGCTATAAAACCACAGTATTACCCTGATATATTTAAACAAATCAAGCACTGCTTAAACAATGATCATATTATAATCACAATTGCCCCTGGATATTCCATTAATAAGGTGAAGAAATACCTAGGACATGTAATAAAAGTAGTTCGTGCAATGCCCAATACGCCTGCACTAGTTGGAGAGGGGATGACAGCTTACTGCTTTACGGATAATGATTTAAGCGATGATGAGCATGAGGTAATTAAATCATTATTTTCTAATTTTGGTAACTATGTAAAGATAGATGAAGAAAATATGGAGGCAATCATTGCAACATCTGGAAGCTCACCAGCTTATGGATATTTATTTATCGAGGCCATGGCAGATGCAGCAGTTTCTTTTGGGATTTCCAGGGACGATGCCTATACGATGGCAGCCCAGGCACTAAAAGGCGCAGCTCAGATGGTTCTGGAAACAAAGAAGCATCCCGCTCAGCTTAAAGATGATGTTTGCTCACCAGGTGGCACAACAATACAAGCAGTTCTAAAATTAGAAGAAACACAGTTTAGAAATAGTATTATAAAGGCTATGACAGCTTGTTATGACAAAGCTAATAGCATGAATTAAGAAAAAGGGGATTGAATAATGACAGGAAGTGCAAAAAGAATTGATAGGAAAGAAGTATTTAGCGGTAAAATCTTCAAAGTAGCTGAGGATACTATTAAATTCCCTAATGGAACAACAGCTAAATGGGATGTGTTGTTACACGAAGGGGCTGCGGCTATTGTTCCTATTGATAATGATGGTAAGATAGTGCTAGTGGAGCAATATAGGTGTGTGGAAGATGGTATGATATTAGAAATTCCAGCAGGGAAGCTTGAAAAAAATGAGGACCCTGCCCTATGTGCGGCTA
>CAYUEJ010000235.1:0-1133 GCA_964442565.1 uncultured Candidatus Epulonipiscium sp. | reverse complement strand
TAGAGAAATGGAGGAAGAAACTGGCTATAAGCCTAGCAAGGTAACAAAGGTAGGCTCTATTTATAGTGCGGTAGGATTTAGTGATGAAGAAGTAGAGATTTTTGTAGCAGAAGGACTTGAAGAAGGAACCATGAACCTTGACCCAGATGAGTATGTTAATGTTAAAAAATTTACCCTCCAGGAAGTTATTGATATGATTCTATCGGGTAAAATTAAAGATAGCAAAACTATATCTGCAATTTTTATGGTTAAAGAGATGGCCCAAAATAAAATGTTCTAGATGGACAACTTTTTTCATATATTGTTAGTAAAGTTTATTGTAAAAGAAAGGGAGAAAACTTTGCGACGAAAATATGAAAAAACAAATATAGCTATTTTTTCAATTTTTATAACAGGTGTTATTATTGGCAGCTTATTTGCCAATAATTTAGATAGATCTATAGATAGTAGTGCTGCCGAAGTTTCCCAGTTAGTCAGTGGATTTATTATAAATACAAATATTAATGAATTTTCCAGCTTATATTTATTTGGAAGGTCATTCTTAACCTATAGCAAACACCTAGTATTAATTTGGCTATTGGGTCTTTTTAAATTAGCAGCTCCTTTAATTGGCTTGCTAGTTGGGATTCTAGGTTTTTCCTATGGGTTTACTACTTCGTTTTTTATAATGGAATACAGTCTAAAAGGGTTATTATTGTGCCTTGCCACATATGGGTTTCAAGGTACAATATTTGTTTTTATTAATTTTATCTTGTCTATAGAGGCCCTTAGGTTTGTAAGGAAAGATAGGGCAGTTAGCTCAAAAATATATCTCCTTTATTTGCTAGCATCTATATTTGGGGTTTTTATGATTGCTCTATATGAAGCTTATATAGCCCCAATAATTATTCAAGATATGATTAGAAGTTTTTTTATTAGTTTTTAAGAAAGAAAGGATGTTGTAGATGAAAAGATTTATATGGATTGTTTTAGATAGTGTGGGCATGGGTGCAATGCCAGATGCAGATTTATTTGGAGATGTAGGTGCCAATACAATAGGTAATGTTTCTGAAAAATTAGGTGGGCTTAATATTCCAAATATGCAAAGCCTAGGCCTTGGCAATATTGAAGGTATGAAAGGTGTAGAGCCTGTA
>CAYUEJ010000234.1:0-3304 GCA_964442565.1 uncultured Candidatus Epulonipiscium sp. | reverse complement strand
TTATTTCGAAATTACTAATTATTTGTACTGCTATTTTAAGCACAAGGAGTGTAACATTTGCAAATGCTCCCCTCAAGGACCTTCAATCTGAGAGCTATGTCCTAATGGAGGCTAGTTCAGGTAAAGTATTACTTGAGCACAAGGCTAACTTGCAATTGCCACCTGCTAGCATTACTAAGGTTATGACAATGCTCCTAATCTATGAAGCCGTTGATAGTGGTAAGATTAGCTGGGATGACGAGGTTACTATTAGTGAGCATGCTGCTACTATGGGTGGTTCTCAGGTTTTTATGGAACCTGGTGAGATACAGACAGTGAGGGAGTTGCTAAAATGCATTGCAATTGCATCAGCTAACGATGCAGCTGTAGCAATGGGGGAGTATATCGCAGGCAGTGTAGATACTTTTGCAGATTTAATGAATAAAAGAGCTCAGGAGCTTGGTATGAAGGATACAGTATTCAAAAATCCATGCGGACTTCACAAAGAGGGGCATGTTTCTACTGCTTATGATATTGCACTGCTATCCCGAGAACTTATGACGAATTTCCCACAAGCAAGTGAGATTCTTACAATATGGATGGATAGTATTACCCATAAGACTAGACGGGGTGAAAGCGAGTTTGGCCTTACCAATACTAATAGGCTTATTAAGGCCTACACAGGTATAACTGGCCTAAAGACAGGCTATACATCACAGTCTAAGCACTGCATGAGTGCCACTGCAAATCGCAATGATATGAATCTAATTGCGGTCGTATTAGCGGCCCCAGATTCTAAGACGAGGTTTAAGGAAGCAGCCCAGCTCTTAGACTACGGTTTTGCCAACTACACCGTAAAGCAAGGGCATAAGGCTAACGAGATATTAGGTCAAATCCCAGTTTTCAAAGGCGATAAGGAGAAGTTAGAATATACGGTTGGTGATACGATGAGCTTAGTATTACCCAAGGATAAGGCAACATCGGAGATTAGTCACACAGTTACTCTAGCACCTAATCTTACTGCCCCTATACGCAAGGGCGATACGGTGGGGAGTGTAACCTACCTTCTAGGCCAAGAGAAAGTCGGCGAGATGCCACTTATTGCAGCCTATGATATTAACAAAGCAAAATACAACCACATGGTGAGGTACATGTTTAGAAATTTCTCAAACTCCCATCCTAATTTTATAAAATAGCCAGCTCAGAGTAGATATTCTAGGGTGGCTATTTTTATTATAATAAACTCTTTAGATTGTATATAATATAAATGTTTGTTAATATATATATGCGTAAGTACATGTAGCCAATAATATGAGGTAGATAAATATGAACATGACAATAAAATTAGATGACTTTGAAGGTCCACTAGATTTATTATTGCATCTAATAGAAAAAAACAAGATGAGCATTTATGATATACAAATTGCACCTATTACCAATCAATATATGCAGTATATAGAGGAAATGAAAAATATCCAAGAGATATCACTTGAAAATATGAGTGATTTTATTTTAATGGCAGCGACCCTATTACTTATTAAATCAAAGATGTTATTACCTAAACCAGAAGTCTATGATCCTGAGGATGACCCAAGGGCCGAGCTAGTAGCACGCCTACTAGAATATAAAAAAATGAAGCATATCTCTGAGAAACTAAAAGAACAGGAAAAAGATGCAGAAAACATATATTTTAGGAATATGCCTATTAAACTAGATGATTATGAGCCTGAAGATATCCCTATAGAAGATATACTAGGCGATATTAGTATGATAGAAATATACAATATATTTTCAGAAATAGTAAAAAGACAAAACTTTACGGATAGCAATACTCAGACAATTGATGATATTATTGTTAAAAGAGATGATTATACAATAAAAGAAAAAAGTAGATTTATTTTAGACCTGATAGAAGTAAACAAAACAATCATGTTTCATGAAATATTTAATAAACATACAAGTAAAATGGAGATGATTGTAACATTTATGGCTCTTTTAGAGCTAGTTCATAAAAGAAAAGTAAATATCTGTCAAAAAAAGGTGCTAGACGAAATTAGGATTAGTGGAGTGGATGAAGATGCAGCAATCGGAAATTAAATCAATTATAGAATCTATATTATTTTTATCGGGAGAGGCAGTTGAAATTAGCCGTTTGGCAGACACTATAGACGTTGATGAAGATGAAATTTATGAGGCAGTTAACAGAATCAATGAATCATACATAGGAAATAAAAGTGGATTATTTATTACACAAATAGATGAATCCTTCCAAATGTGCACAGTATCATCAAATGCACCATATATCGAAAAGTTTTTAGAAAAGCCAGCTAAAAAGATATTAACCCAGCCTATAATAGAAACTTTAGCAATTGTTGCATATTCACAGCCCATAACCAAGGTGCAAATTGCAGATATCAGAGGAGTACGATCTGACCATACAATTAATAAGTTAGTTGAGTTAAATCTAATTTGTGAGGTAGGCCGCTTAAATGTAATTGGTAAACCTATTCTTTTTGGTACTACAGGTGAATTTTTAAGGCATTTTGGCTTTGCAAGTATAGATGAACTACCGAAAGTTAAGGAAGAACTTATGGAAAGATTTAAAGAAGAGGTGCAAGAGGAAATAGATTACTATGAATAAAAAATAAGCTCTAGTGGGAGAATAAAACAAAGTACGAAAGAAAGGATCTTGCTTATGACTATAAGTAAAAAGATTGTATTTTGTTTTATTCCTATATTCTTAACATTAATAATACAAATACCCCTATATGCAGAGCCTAATAATATTAACGCCAAGGGTGCTGTACTAGTCGAGGAGACTAGCATGAGGGTCCTATGGGAGAGGGATTCTAAAACACCCCTTCCTATGGCAAGCACCACGAAGATTATGACATGTATACTAGCTTTGGAACAAGCAAATCTAGATGAAATCGTAACAGCTAGCACAAGGGCGGCGGCTGCACCGAAGGTAAAGATGTATCTAAAACCAGGTGAGAAGCAAAGGTTAGGGGATCTTTTGCACGCCCTAATGCTCCAATCATCTAATGACGCAGCTGTTGCAATTGCAGAACATGTAGGCGGTAGTGTAGAAGTATTTTGTGAAATGATGACTACCAAGGCTCATGCCCTTGGTGCCACATCAACTTATTTTAAAACGGCAAATGGGTTAGATGCGCCGGGCCATATGTCTACGCCGTATGATTTAGCTCTTATTACTAAGTATGCATACCAGAACCCGGAATTTATAAAAATTATAAACACACCATCTTTAAATATACCAAGCTCCCCCTTAGAAGGCAGCCGTCCTCATAACTTGCAAAACAAA
>CAYUEJ010000233.1:0-3312 GCA_964442565.1 uncultured Candidatus Epulonipiscium sp. | reverse complement strand
AAAATTTAGGAGGGTGCGTATGAAAAGAGATATTGTTACATTAGGAGAAATACTTATTGACTTTACACCTGTTAAAAATGACGATAACAAAATTAGATTTGAGCAAAATGCAGGTGGTGCGCCGGCCAACGTAATGGCAGCTATTACAAAATTAGGATTGAAAACAGGTTTTATAGGTTGTGTGGGGGATGATCAGTTTGGCCATTTTCTTGCTGATTTTCTAAAGGATAATCATATCGATAGTAAAGATTTAAAGATTTCAAATGAGTACAATACAACACTAGCTTTTGTTCATCTTAAAGAAGATGGGGATAGGGAGTTTAGTTTTTATAGAAACCCAGGTGCAGACCAAATGATTTGTGAGGAAGATATATCAGAAGATATGTTTGAAGATGTGAAGGTATTTCATTTTGGCTCACTATCCTTAACTGATGAGCCTGCAAGAGGGGCTACCTTAAAGGCCATTCAAATAAGCAAAGATAAGGGATGCATTATTAGCTATGATCCTAATCTTAGGCCACCTCTATGGAAAAGCCTAGATGAGGCTAAAGAGCAAATGCTAAGTGTTATGGAATATGTAGATATACTTAAGATATCAGAAGAAGAGTTATATTTTTTAACAGGTATTGAAGATATAGAGGAAGGGTCTAAGTATCTATACGAAAAATATAAGACCCCGCTTATTATTGCAACCCTAGGTCCAGATGGATGTGCAATTCGTAAAGGGGATATGTATGATGTAGCCAGTGGAGTAAAGGTTAAGGCAGTTGATACAACAGGCGCGGGAGATAGCCATTTAGGTGCCATGTTATATCAAATAATAATGGAAAATAGCAAATTAGAAGATATTCCTTTCAATAAGATTTTAGATTTTGGAAAGTTTGCTAACCATATGGCGGCCTACGTTACAACTAAGTATGGTAGCGCCGAAATAATGCCTAGCTATGAGCAGGTTAAGAGTGCCATGGCAAATTATCCCCAGGCTTAAATATATAAGAAAGTAAATAACCCATAACAAGGCCCCCCACATGAGCTGAGACGCTAATGCTTGGTACGATAACTGTCATAAGCAGGTTTATCCCAACCAGTCGCAGAATGCCCTTGCGCCCTTGGGGGGTTATAATATGTGGCCTACGGTGTATAAGGTATAAAAATGCCCCAAGAAGCCCAAATAAGCTTCCGGATGCCCCGGCAGATACAGAGTTAAAACTAAAAAAGAAGGTTACAATATTACCACCAATACCCGTTAATAGGAAAAATAATAAATACTTCCATGGACCCATAAGCATTTCGATTTGGGAGCCAAATACATACAGGGCATAAGCATTAAAAAGGATATGCGTAATACCTATATGAATAAAAATAGCCGTTATAAAACGGTAATATTCACCATATGCAACTACATATACTGGAAACATGGCTCCATATCTTACAAGAATCCTAGTATCCGTAGTCCCACCGTTAAGAGTCATAAATATAAAATAAATAATCATAATAGCAAGTAACATAAAAGTTATCTTGCTTTTTTTATAGAAAAATTTAAGCTTATCTTTCAAAATACACATCTCCTTCTATTATATAGTAAATAGTTCGTTATTTGATTATATCATAAGTATAAAGCTTGTAATAGATAAAAATATAGTGTAAATGTTTGGGATAGGGTGTATAATTGAAGGCGAGTGTCAATACAAATTTATTATATACAAAATTAGGGGGGATTTAGTATGGATGTAAGAATAATTATAGGTATTGTGGTGGCAATAATCTTACTGCTGGTAATCTTATCAGGTTATGTAAAGGCAAGCCCAGATGAAGCTATTATTATTTCAGGACTAAAAAAAGAATCTAAAATAATAATAGGTAGAGCAGCTATTAAGATACCATTTTTAGAAAGAAAGGATAGGCTTCCACTAAAAACAATCAAAATAGACGTAAAAACTCAAGAAGCCGTACCAACACAAGAATTTATTAATGTTAATGTAGATGCGGTAGTTACAGTTAAAGTATCATCTAAGAGGGAACTGTTAATAATTGCATCTGAAAACTTCCTTAACCAGGATGTGGCATACATAGAGCAAATGGTTAAAGAGGTCCTAGAGGGAAACATAAGGGAAATCGTCGGAACAATGTCCTTAGAAGGCATGATCTCAAATCGTAAAGAATTTGCTATGAGAGTTGAAGATAATGCAGTTCCTGATATGCAAAAAATGGGTATTGAAATTGTTTCTTTTAATGTTCAAAACTTTACTGATAATCATGGCGTTATTAATGATTTAGGTATTGATAATACAGAAAGAATAAAGAAGAATGCATCTATTGTAAAAGCTGAGGCACAAAGAGACGTAAAGATTGCCCAGGCTAAAGCAGATAAAGAAGCTAATGATGCCCAGGTAGCATCAGATCAAGAGATAGCAATAAAGAAAAACCAGCTAGCTATAAGGAAATCAGAACTTAAAAAAATGGAAGATACAAAGAGTGCAGAAGCTGACGCGGCTTATGAAATCCAAAAAGAAGAGCAGCGTAAAGAAATTGAAATAAAAACAGCAGATGCAAACCTTGCAAGACAGGAAAAAGAGATTGTTATAAAAGAAAGAGAAGTTATTATACAAGAGCGAACCCTTGAGGCAAATATAAGGAAAAAAGCTGAGGCAGACAGATTTGCAAGGCAGGAGCAAGCTGAGGCTCAGTTATATGAAAGACAAAAACAAGCTGAGGCTGAAAAATTTGAGGCTATACAAGAGGCAGAGGCCTTAAAAGCAAAGGCTCAGGCTCAAAGAGAGGCAAGGGAGCAGGACGCTATAGGTCTTAAAGCTTTAGCCCTTGCAGAGGCTGAAGGTATCAAGGCCAAAGGACTAGCAGAAGCTGAAGGAATACAAAAGAAAGCTGAAGCTATGAAACTTATGGAAGAAGCAGCAGTTTTAGAAATGTACTTTAAAGTATTACCAGAGGTTGCAGCCAATGTTGCTAAGCCACTTGAGAGCATTGATAAGATTACAATGTATGGCGAGGGGAATACGGCTAAGATGGTTGGGGATATTACAAAATCAACAGTGCAGATTACTGAGGGCTTAACAGAAGGCCTAGGTATTGATGTAAAATCAATGCTAGCAGGATTTTTAGGAGGGAAGATAGCCCAAGGTGATGGCAAAGTTGTGGTGGCAGAGCCAAACAAGGATGTAGATACGGGACTTGACGAGGCTGCAGTTACAGAAGAATAGCTATTTGTATAAAATCCCCACCTTACAATTGTAAGGTGGGGATTTTATACAACCTGCTATATCTGAGGAAAATGCAAACAAGTATATCAAGATT
>CAYUEJ010000232.1:0-3351 GCA_964442565.1 uncultured Candidatus Epulonipiscium sp. | reverse complement strand
CTTGCTTTAGACAATATTGAAACGCTAGCAAGCATCCTGATTTCATCAGATAAGTAATATTGCAAGGAGAGATAAGGTGAAATCTTCAAAAAAAATAAAAGGGAAAAGTGTTTTTATTATATTGCTATTAACTGGAACCATAGTATTAATAGTCACTGTAGGCCAGCGCTATAAGTTTAAATTTATTGAAAACACTGTTTCGTATATAACAACACCAATACAAAAATTACTTAATACTGCTGGCAAGAGCTCAGATAGGGCACTAGGAAAGTTTAAAGATGCAAATAAGCTAATAGAAGCTAATCAAATATTAGAAGAAGAACTAGCCCAGCTATATTATGAAAATAATATTCTAAAGCAATATCAAGATGAGAACAAGGAGTTAAAGGAATTATTAAGCCTGGCTGAGAGATATAAGAAATATCCCAGTCAAGGGGCTAATATTATTGCAAAAGATCCAGGTAATTGGTATAAGGTATTTATAATTGATCAAGGAAGCAAGGCAGGATTTAGCGAAGATGATGCAATTCTAGCAGGTGGTGGGCTTGTTGGGCACATTGTAGAAACAGGACCACTATCTTCAAAGGTTTTATCTATAATAGATGATCGTAGTTCTGTAAGTGCAGCTGTACTTAGGACAGGAGAAATAGGTGTTTTAAAAGGAGATCTTGAGCTTACAGCACATGGGTTTTGTAGATTTGAGATTGACATCCAATCTGAAATCATAAAAGGTGATCAAATAGTAACATCTCATCTTAGTGAAATCTACCCGCCAGGTATTACCATTGGTATAGTTGAAGAAATTATTATTTCAAAAAATGGACTAACCCAGCATGCATATGTAAGACCGGTAGTAGACTTTAAACAACTAAAACAAGTTTTGATACTAGAGACTAAAGGGAGCTGAAAGTTATGAGAATCTTTACTATAAGTATAATGCTGTTAGTTGCAAATATACTGCAATCTACAGTGTTTGATATGATTCGCATAAGAGGAATTAGCCCTAACTTAGATGTAATGATTATCGTATCATTTGCACTTTTAAGAGGAAGTAAAGAAGGTTCTATTATAGGTTTCGCTTCTGGAATGTTAATGGATATTATTTTTGCCCCTAGTAGAGGTTTTCTTGCTATAGTGGGCGCTTGTATAGGTTACTTTTGCGGTAAGTTTAACAAAGACTTTTATAAAGAAAACCTTGTATTGCCCTTTATACTTACTCTATTTAGTACAACTATTTATGGCTTTGCAGTTAGCTTGCCTTTTTTACTTCGTGGAAAAATAAATTACATATATTTTATTAAAAATATTATTTTCCCGGAAATAATCTATACAATGATACTTAGTATTATTGTATATCAAATAGTCTATGTAGTGAATGAAAAAGTTGAACGAAATGAAAAAACAAATAGGAAAATATTTTAATACGGGAGGTCTTTAAAATTATGAAAGAGTTTAAAAAACAAGTCCTCCTCTTTATTACTGATAGGTTATTTATTATGAGTCTTTTTGTGATTATGCTTTTTGCAATAATTATATTAAGGGTATATGATTTGCAGATTATTCACAATGATGAATATGATACTAATATAAGGGAAACCATCCAAAGGGAGATTGAAACAGATGCACCAAGGGGACTTATTTTTGATAGATATGGTAGACCACTTGCAATAAATAAGCCAATCTATATTTTAAATATAGATCAAAGTATTAGAATGACCAATAAGGAATTTAATGAAATGTTGCTAAGACTTATTGAACTTTTAAAATCTAATGGTGATGACTATATTGATGAAATCCCAATAACTAAAGAGCAGCCTTTTGAGTATAGATTCGGAGAGAGTGCAACCAAACAATTTATAAACTCCATACCTCATAAAAATAACACTGAGAAAGAAAAGGCACAAAAATATAATGCCAGAGAGTTACTTGATTACTTAAAAAGTGAGCCAGTGTTTGATATAGACCCTTCAATATCAGATAATGATGCAAGGGAAATTATAGCACTTAGGTACGAGCTTTATAAAACTAGTTGGTCAAAATATAAACTAGTAACAATTGCAAGGGATGTTAGCATAGAAACAGTAAGTACAGTAGAAGAAAAGAATAAGGATTACAGTGGTGTTATACCTGATGTAAAATCAGTAAGGTATTACCCCCAAGGGGAATTGTTTGCCCATATTTTGGGGTATACTAGACAAATAACCGAAGCCCAATATGAGGCTATGCAAGAGGAAGGCTATGAGAAGGAAGATATAGTTGGTCAGATGGGGCTTGAGCAAACCCAGGAAAAACAACTAAGAGGGATTAAAGGATCTGAGATAGTAGAAGTGGATAATAGAGGTAGGAAGGTAAGGACAGTTGAGAAGGAAGATGAAGTAGCAGGTAATAATGAGTTTTTAACAATCGATTTAAATTATCAGCGTAAAACATATGATATTTTAGAAAATCAATTAACAAATATTATTTTGCAAAGGCTAAGGGGTGGATTAAAGGATATACAACCAATTAGCGGGAAAGAAGTCTTATATTCCATAGTCGAATCAAATACACTTTCATTTTCAAAAATGCAAAAAGCAGATCAAGATACTGTTCAATTTGAAATAAATCAAAAGATAGACGAAGAGCTTGCTAAAATTGATGAGTTTCAAAAGGAAAAAATAACACGAAAGAGCTTACTATTGCAGTGGCTAGAAGAAAGAAACTCAGATTTAATTACAGAAAGACAAGTTATACTAATGCTTCATGAGCAGGGGACATTAAGATTAAATGACGAAACAATAGAAAATTTTAAGTCTAACAAGCATGGAACAGTTGATAGTGTAATTATTCAGCAGATGGAAAAAGGGGTTTTAAAACCCAAACATATGGCAATAGATCCTTTTAGTGCAGCTGCGGTTGTAGTGGATGTAAAAACTGGTGAACTTTTATCATTGGTAGGATATCCATCCTATGACCCCAATGAATTAATTAGTAATTTTAATGAGGCATACCCACTATTGGCTGATAATACTGATAAGAGAAGATTGCTCATTGATAGGTCCCTAAGAACTGCTAAACCGCCAGGCTCTACCTTTAAAATGATTACGGGTATTGCAGGTCTCGAAGAGGGATTAGTTAATAAGAACACCATGATATTTGATACAGGTTCATATACTAAGGCGGGAACACCACCAGCCAAATGTAGGAATCATGGAAACACAGATATCAACAAGGCGCTAGAAGTTTCTTGTAACTATTATTTTTATGATGTAGCATTTAATTTAGCACAGGGTAATACAACCCCTTATACTAATATAAACCTACTAACAAAATACGTAGAGAAGTTTGGACTTGGACAAGTATCAGGGATTG
>CAYUEJ010000231.1:0-3371 GCA_964442565.1 uncultured Candidatus Epulonipiscium sp. | reverse complement strand
CGCCAGATTCTAAATAACTAATGGCTGCATTTATTTTAGGCCCCATGCTGCCTGCTGGAAATTGTCCCTGGGCTGCATATTCCCTTGCCTTAGCAATAGTAAGCGTGGGCAGGAATTCTTGGTCTGGTTTACCAAAGTTATAGGCTACACTAGGTACCCCTGTTAAAATAACAAGGTGCCTAGCTCCTATTAGATTAGCTAATAATCTTGAACCATGATCCTTATCTACAACTGCCTCTATGCCAGTTAAAATACCATCCTCTTCTGTAACTGATATACCACCGCCACCTAATGCAATAACTATATTACCTTGTTCTGCTAGCTGCCTAACTGTATCTTTTTCAATAATATCCACTGGCATCGGTGATGCAACAACCCTTCTATATCCCCTACCACTATCTTCAACCATGTCATATCCTTTTACCCTAACCAATTCTTCCGATTCTTCCTTAGAGTAAAATGGTCCTATTGGCTTGGTAGGGTTATTAAATGCTGGGTCCTCTTTATCTACAACTATTTGAGTAAGTAGGCAAAGAACTGATCTATCTATATTTCTTTTCCTTAAGGTATTAATTAGGGACTTCTTAATCATGAATCCAAGCTGCCCCTGGGTTTCTGCTACGCAAACATCAAGTGGCGCTGTAGGTACAATATCTTTTGCTGCCTCATTTTGAAGCAAAATGTTTCCTATTTGAGGACCATTACCATGAGTAATTATAATGTTATAACCTTCCTCTACAAGGTCTGCAATATATCCGCAGCTTTCTTCTATGTTTTCGTACTGCTCTGTAATTGTGCCTTTTTGTCCTTCACGTATTATTGCATTTCCACCAAGTGCAATTACTATTGTATCCTTCATATAATACCTCCTAGGTTCTTTATATTTCACTATTGGTAATTATACTCCTATTTTAATTGACTGACAACAAAAAGTTACTTAAATTCTCACCTATTTCAGCAACATCTGACATAGCACTTGATACCTCTACTGTCGTATTTATTTGGATTTCTGTTCTTGCTGATATTTCTTCAAAATGAGCTGCATTTTCTTCAAGCACTGCTGCTATTTCAATAATATCTTTATCTATAATATTAAATTCATTTTTTATAGTAGTTACAAGTTTAAACTCCTCAGATATTTTCCTCCCAACTAAATCAAAGTTGTTTTTCATACTAAGGATTTTCTCATCTAGTAACTGCATTGCGCTATAACCACTCTTCACTGCTACTTGCCCACTTGCAACACCTTCCATAGCGACTTTCGTTGTTTCTACAAGTTCCATTATAATATCCCGTATATTCCCCGAAAGAATTTCACTTTGCTCGGATAGATGCCTTATTTCTTCTGCAACTACTGCAAACCCTCTACCGTGTTCTCCTGCCCTTGCCGCTTCTATAGAGGCATTTAAGGCTAATAGATTTGTTTGATTTGCTATATTTTCTATTCCGTCTATGAATCCACGTATATCGTCTGTCCTCGTAACTAGGCCCTTAATTGTATGATAACTCCCCTCTGCACCTTGCTTTACAGTGTCAACTTGCTCTCTTAAATTTAATAATGCTTCCTCACTGTGTGTAACATCACTTAAAGTATCATTGAAATATTGATTGATATCATTCATAACACCATAAACATCATCTGTGCTTTCTTTAGATATACTAGAGCTCTTACTAATATTCGCAACTGTGGTAGCGGCTGCCTCAACACTAATTGCAAGTTCCCTTAAGGAGTTTGATGTACTTATAGAATGTTCTTTTTCTAATTGCATTTGCTCGTCACAGTATCCTGACTTGTCTTTCAATACTAATGCTGATTTTGAAACCTCTTCGAATATTTCTTCTATTTTGGTTAAGGCATCCTTAGTGCGTAAGCCCTCTTCTTCGACTTCTGCAAGTTTTTGCTGCCCCCAACTTGTTAGTAATACAAGTACAACTACGGAACACAGCATGGAACCCATAGGAGATATAAAATCAATAATCCCCGCATCCACCCCCAGTAGCCAAGCCGGGTTGGTAAAATAAATCGCCAGCTACCATCTTTATGCATTAATCTATGAGTTACCTCAAAGCTGCATGTTTTTCCTTCTATATAATCTTCTACAGCTTTTTCCATCATTTTTTTATCATCAGGGTGCTCAAGTTCTTTTATCACATCAAAATAATCCCCTAACTCATTATCTTGGTAGCCAAGGATTTCTTTCCACATATGAGAGATAAATACCTTTTCCTTAAGCATGTCGTAGTCCCAAAGCCCCGCCTTAGTCTCATCCAGTGCTAGGAAAAATCTTTTTTCACTTTCCTTTATTATCTCATTAGCTTCTTTCCTGGAAGTTATATCCATATGTATACCAAACATCTTAATAGGCTTGCCATCATGGTCCCTGTGTGTAATTTTACCCTTGGTTTCAATCCAAATCCATCTTCCATCCTTATGTTTCATTCTGATTTCTGAATTATAAAAGCTTCGCCTTCTCTTAGATGTTTCTTAATTATTTCACTTGAAGCCTTAAGGTCATCTGGATGAGCAAACTCAGCCCACTTCTGAGTAGTTACAGGTTCCAGCTCTTCTAGTGTATATCCTATCATTGCAATCCATTTCTCATTACTTTGGAACTCTCCTGTTTGAAGATTCCATTCCCATGTCCCAAGATTAGCAGCCTCTATTATATCACTAACTTTCTGTAACCTATCATCTAATCCATCTGCAGAACCTAATGTCTTCTTCACATACTCACCTCTTTATATAAATATCTTTAAGTGTTACAGAACTATTTTATCATAGACTTGTTTATTTTACAGCACAAATATATAAAAAGCTAGGTTGGGCAGCTAGTACCCCCTAACTTTTATACAAACTACTTTTTATTCATCTTAATAAGCCCTTTAACAGAATATATCATAATGCTTATTGCAAAGGCAGCAAAAATAATTGCAACTAGGACTACTATAGGCTTATTCCCTTCTATTTCATTCCATTTAGAAAGTATGGAATAATCCAAGTATAATAGGTAAAGCCCTGCTACAATATAAAGATTTAAGGATGCCTTAGTATGTTTTTTCTTTTCATTTTTCATATTTTCCTCCTTATTATCACCCTGTATGTCTATTATACTATAAAACCTTTCTATTATACAAAAAGCCTTACAATTCCTTAATTAAGGGATTGTAAGGCTAAAATATGCCTTATATTAAAATTATCCTAAGAATACTTTCATATCTTCATCAACTGTTCCAATTCCTGCAATACCGAATGTTTCTACTAATACGTTAGCTACATTTGGTGATAGGAATCCTGGAAGTGTTGGTCCTAAGTGAATATTCTTTACTCCTAAAGAAAGTAAAGCTAAAAGGACTATAACTGCTTTTTGCTC